>JAFYMM010000013.1 GCA_017550055.1 Paludibacteraceae bacterium | reverse complement strand
TCCTCAAATGGCTTTGTCGTAAAATCATTTGCAAGACGACTATTAACAGTTTGTAAATGATCAAATACTAAAACTGGTGATATATCTGCCAACAATATTTTATCATTTCCTCTCTCATCAAATGGCACACGATTTGCCATTGCTCTGCTTTATATACTGGAACTATAATTGATACTAAAGGCATAATCTTAAGTTGAAAGTTGAACCGAAGGTCTTTGAGCCTTTGGCGATAAAAAATTGAAAATTATTTTAACGTGTGTTTGATATAACTTTTATCTCCCTAATTTTGACGAGGTTGCTTTTTTGTCGTCTTCTTTTGGGACGCAATTTATTTTATCGCCAAAGAGACCGTTGGTTGCGTCTCTACTTTGGGTCTGCAAGCCTCTATTTTTTCTGTCGCACCTACGGCGCTTTTTTTATATACTGCCTCATATCAGGGGTTTACACCCATGCCTGTGCTATTCCGTCCCTACGGGACTTTATCTTACAGGAGACTCGCTTTGTTTATTTCTCAATAAAATACAATACCTTGCAAAGATAGTGATTTTTTTTGAATTATGACTTATTTTTGGACGTAAATTTTCCTTTTTTCTTGAACGTAAATTTCCGTAAATTTAACCGTAAATTATTTTTTTTATTTTAGAAGATATATCAATGTGCCAAGACTTACTTGGTAGTTGTTGTACCTTAGGCAGCGGTCGTATTGCCTATTGGTTTCGGCATAGGTATAGCGGGGATAGTAACACGAGATGCGATGATAAAATGTGCGCCCTGATTCGCCAAATTGGTTGGCTAATGCCATACCGATGCGGAACCAGTCGTAATAGCAGGCGGTGACGTCGCGCCGCTGCGCCTCAATGCGCTGAATCATTTGCTCGATTGTTGTTTCGTTTGAGCGGACGCACGAGCCGTGCGTCCCTACTTGCAAGGAGGCAATCAATTGTGAATTAATAAAGGCTTCGGGGTCGTGACATAAAAAACATGCTCGGGCTACATCAATGGTTTTGTCGGCTAATAACCTATGTCGCTGCCAAACGTAGTGCGATATGCGCTGATATTCACTTGCATGATTGCTTAATATCTGCTGCAACGACATTCCTTCGTGATAGGTATCACTGCGAACTACGACCTTCAGTCCATCGCCTGATGGTGAGCGAAAGAGGAGTTGCACGTCGAGCGCAGAGTCGGCTATGAGTTGTTGACGGATGTGGCGCAGTTGTTCGATGTTGCCTATATGGTCGTAATCGAAGCAGAGCAGGTTGCTGTGGCGAACGAGATTGACAGCCCTGCGCTGAGTGAATATGCCCGAAAAGGTTACGAAATTGAGTTGTGTGCATTTTATTTATATCGCTGATTAGGCAAAAGTGAGCGCAGATATGCTGTTGTCTGCGCCCACTTGTTGCTGGTTATCATCCGATATAGCAGGTGGAGTGATACGCTGCTACTGGGTCGGATGTTGGTGATTGGTGAATGAAAATAGCTGAACAAGTGATTAGTGTATTATTAGTGTATAGTGTATAGTGATTAGTGTATAGTGATTAGTGTATAGTGATTAATGTATAGTGATTAATGTATAGTGATTAGTGTATAGTGATTAGTGGCTCTCTTAACTCTTAACTCTATACTCTAAACTCTTAACTCTTAACTCTTAACTCTTAACTCTATACACTTAACTCTATACTCTATACTCTAAACACTTAACTCTATACTCTAAACTCTATACTTTTAATTTATGGTTAGATAGAACTGTTCGTCGTCGTTGATACGTAGGCCGATGCGGTCGATGAGGCGGGCGGTTTTGGGTTTGTCGCGGTCGCAGAGGAGGCGTGCCTTGTCGATTTCGTACTTAATGCGTAGATAATCTTTGCCTGCACGGTCTTCTTGTAGGGCGACGAGCGCGGATGACCAGGTGTGACCGTCGCGAAGCCCGAGTGATGGCCGCCCTTGTTTATAACCTATTGTGCCTGCCGACAAATCGATGTGTTTTGCCCCTTTCGTAAAAATCTCTGCTCGATGCTCTCGTGCATAGTCGAGCATCTCGGTTGCAAGCTGGTCGCACTCTTCGTCGAAAAGGTTGATACGCTCGACATACTTGCTGCGGATGGCATTGATGCGCTCTTCCATGCGGGTGTTTAGTTCACTACGGTTGTTTTTGGCTTTGGCATAAAGCCCCATTGCTTTTTCTAACGACTTGCGGTCGATTACTCTTACTTTTGTTTTCATAAGCTGTTTATAATTAAAAAATTAAACAATAATATCTACGGTCGAACTCGCTGCGCTCGTTGATTTTTTTAGACAGAAAGACATAAGAACTTTTTTCTTTGACAAAATGGTCTTGCTTTTGCTGTGCAATTACTTCCTTCTGGCGTGTTTTTTACTACGCTCGGCATAGCTCGAATAAATTCGGCTCTGCACTCGCTTATCGTAAAAAATCTCGACCCAAAAGACAGGTTTTAATGTTTCGCGTGTCAACGGTCAACAGTCTACAGTCTACAGTCAATAGTCGCCATCTTAATTTATCTATACTCTGTACTCTATACTCTATACTCTATACTCTGTACTCTATACTCTATTGACACTGCAAAGGTCGCTTTTATCTGAAACATGGCATTGGGGTTTCTGGGGATAGTGTATAACGAGGCGCACCGACATAAAACTCAATTAGTTAGTATGCCTGTGTACACGATGCTCACCGTTTGTCAACGGTTATTTCTACTGTCGAAGCATTATTCGACTATGATTCGCTCGTTCCACGAATCGGGTTTTCGGGTGAATTTCTTCTGTAATGTGCTTTTTGACCTACGAAGTTTGTGCGAGAGATACTCTATCCAGAGGTCACGATGAAGCCCATAGCGATAACTCAACAGACTGATGCCGTAGGTGACATACTCGCATGAATAGCCACTGAACAGCGAACCACGACTCTGCTGCTGGAGTGGCTCGATGCTTGGTAGCAATGCTCCTGTGAATATCAATTCTGCCACTTCGTTGACCAACACCCGATATTCGCGCTCGGTGATGATGCGCCCAAAGCGTTGCTCGCATCCCAGATAGCGCAACCGATGCTCTACGTCGCGACGAATGGACACTCGGTCCTGCTTGGGTTCGGACATTTCGACTTCTGTCTCGAACTGTGTGATGTCGAAACTGCGATTGCGCATGATGTGTATCAGCAAAAGCGGAACAAGCGAACCGTTGTAGGGAAACGAATCGCTCTGCCCAAAATCGGCTAATGTTGCCAACGACTGCTGCAAAATGATTTTGTTGACAGAGAAACTCTGCTTCGTCTTGCGATGGTAGTTAGCCATCCTTGCCAGATGTCGCGAAAGTAGTTGGTCAATCCAAAAGTTGTCAGCCATCTCTTCGACAACAACCGAACGGAACGACTCCCAAAACGGCGAGTTGATAAACGCCACCACTAGTTGATGCAATTCGCCATCGTCGGGCTCGTGATTGAAATAGAGCCGACGAATCTGCACAAACAACTGATGAAACTGCTCGAATTGCGCCTGAGATGCCAATTCGCAGGAATAGTCAATCGAAAGCATTTTGCCCTCGTACCCCTCGCGTCGTAAGAGGTAATCTTTAATTTTTTTTTAATGTTCTCCATAGTGTTTTAGTTTTCTCGTGCGCACAC
>JAFYMM010000086.1 GCA_017550055.1 Paludibacteraceae bacterium | reverse complement strand
CCCTACATTCTCACCTGACGGCACTAAACTCGCATGGGAAAGCATGGAACACGATGGCTACGAAAGCGACAAAAATCGCCTCTTTGTGATAGACCTCGCTACTCGCACTCGCACATATATTACTGAGAATTTCGACCAAAATGCCAACTCTTTGCAATGGGATAGCGAAGGCAAACACATCTATTTCATCAGTTGCTGGCATGGTTGCACTCAAGCATATAAAGCAAATATCGAAACTCGCGAAATCAAACAACTCACCGAAGGTCAACACGATTACGAACAAATTGCTCTCTGTGGCAATAAAATCATCGGTGTGCGCCACTCTATGTCTATGCCAAACGAGGTGTATAGCATCAACCCTGAAAATGGCGAGCAAACTCAAATCACTTTCGAAAACAAACACCTCCTCGACCAAGTGAATATGGGTAAAGTTGAGCCTCGCTGGGTGAAAACTACCGATGACAAAGAGATGCTAGTATGGGTAATCTATCCTGCTAACTTCGACCCTGCTAAAAAATATCCAACTCTTCTCTACTGCCAAGGTGGTCCTCAAAGCCCTGTAAGCCAATTCTGGAGCTATCGTTGGAACTTCCAAATCATGGCATCTAACGACTATATCATCGTGGCTCCTAACCGTCGCGGACTTGTTGGATTCGGTCAAGAATGGCTCGAAGCTATCTCTAAAGACTATGGCGGACAATGTATGCGCGACTACTTCTCTGCTATCGATGCTGTTGCTGCCGAACCATTTGTAGATAAAGACCGCCTCGGTTGCGTAGGTGCATCATTCGGTGGCTACTCAGTATATTGGATGGCAGGTCACCACGAAGGTCGCTTCAAAGCCTTCATCGCCCACGACGGTATGTTCAATCTCGAACAACAATATCTCGAAACTGAAGAGATGTTCTTCGTTAATTGGGACCTCGGCGGTCCATATTGGGACCCAAAAACAGCTGAAACATACGCCAACTCACCTCACAAATTCGTAGATAAATGGGATACTCCAATCATGGTTATCCATGGCGAGACCGACTACCGTATCCTCGCATCACAAGGTATGAGTGCATATAACGCAGCCAAACTTCGTGGCATCCCAGCCGAATTATTGATATTCCCTGACGAAAACCACTGGGTACTCCAACCACAAAACAGTGTTCTCTGGCAACGCCGCTTCTTCAACTGGCTCGACCGCTGGTTGAAATAATATACCACACAAAACTCTCAAAGTCTCAGATTTTGAGAGTTTTTTTATTTATACAACTCCCCAATCTCATTGTGTATTCCTACCCCAAAACTCTCCCTAACCTCTAGCAAGCTTCAAGCATACTGCTCCGTAGTAAACGGACATTTAAGATAGAGCAAAAAAAAATTATTTATTTTACCTATAATACTTTTTACACTTCAAATTTCACAACATCGTAACCGCTTTGTAATAATTTTGTAACATCTTATCACTAATTTTGCAACGTGAAAGATTATTTGTCTAACTAACTAAATAAAATTATGAATTTCGGTATTATCGATGTATTACAACTTCTTGGAGCTCTGGGACTTTTCCTTTTTGGTATGTCCATGATGAGCGAAGCTCTACAAAAGGTGGCTGGTAACAAAATGCGCTCTATTTTGGCGTCAATGACCAAAAATCGTCTACTTGGCGTACTTACAGGTGTCATCGTCACTTCTATCATTCAATCCTCATCTGCCACTACAGTAATGGTCGTGAGTTTCGTAAATGCGGGACTACTCACCCTTGCCGAGTCAATCTCTGTCATTATGGGAGCCAATATCGGCACTACTATCACTGCTTGGCTTGTTTCTCTCATAGGCTTCAAATTCTCAATTGCCAACATTGCCATCCCACTAATAGGCTTCTCTTTGCTATTTATATTCTCTAAAAATGACCGTCGCAAATCCATCGGAGAAGTAATGGTAGGATTCTCGCTCCTATTCATCGGTCTCGAATACCTCAAGAATAGCGTACCAGACATCAAGTCCAACCCAGAAATGTTACAATTCCTCACCGACTACACCAACATGGGTTATGGCTCTATCCTACTCTTCTTGCTAATAGGCTCCGTCCTAACAGTCATAGTGCAATCATCATCAGCCACAATGGCAATTACACTCATCATGCTAAGTCAAGGTTGGATTTCATTTGAAATTGGCGCAGCAATGGTATTAGGCGAAAACATAGGGACTACCATCACAGCCAACATTGCAGGTCTCACAGCCAAAACAAACGCTCGTCGTGCAGCCTTATCACACACAATGTTCAACATCTGTGGTGTAATTTGGGTACTCATCATATTCTATCCTTTCATAAACTTAATAGAATGGATGGTAGGTGGCAACACAACAGAAAATGCCAACTCACTATATGCACTATCTATGTTCCACACTATGTTCAATATCTCTAACACATTAATAATGATATGGCTAATAAAACCTCTCGAGAAAATCGTATGTAACATCATCCCAGAAAAAAGAGAAGAAAACGAATTTGCACTCCAATTTATCTCAACAGGCATGTTACCTACTGGCGAATTATCTCTCATCGAAGCAGAAAAAGAGATTGAACACTACACCGAGCGCACACACCGCATGTTCGATGAAGCTCGCACACTCACTCTTGCGACCTACAATGACAAAAATGCTCAAAAATATGCCGAACGCGTAGCCAACTACGAAAGTGCAAGCGACCAAACCGAAAATGCTATTGCCGACTATCTCTACGATATTGACGCCACACCAATTTCAACCGACCTAAAAAATCGCATCCGCAATTATCTCTATCTCACCACCGAGGTGGAAAGTGTAGCAGACCGCTGCTTCAACATATCTCGTTCGGTAGTGCGCCGCAATAGCGAAAAAATCAATTTCACTGAAGCGCAAAATAACAAACTCAACGAAATGTTCAACCTTGTAGACAAACACATCTCTGCCCTCGAATTATGCGTAAAATCTAATTTCACTGACGAGACTGCCCGCAAAGAGATATTCACCATCGAAGAGCAAGTCAACGAATTGCGCTATGCTCTCAAAGTCTACAACATCGACCAAGTAAACAAAGAGGCACATTCCTACTCATCAGGCATACACTTTATGGACATAATCGAAGAATGCGAATCCCTAAGCGATGCTATCACCAAAATAGCCCGCGAAGTAAAACTACATCAATCTCACTAAAATCTATCCTTAATACAAAAAAGCAGATTTGCTCTATATGCAAATCTGCTTTTTTCTATCTGTTGTCTATAGGGAAATTACGCTTTATATTTCTCTACATCTTCCATTTTGAAGTTGTTGATGAATGCATAGTGTTTTTCAACTTCTGCTTCTGCATAGTTGATATAAACCTCTGCCGATGTAGCGAATTGTTCGTCGCGAGTTGCATCAATGATAAGGAGGTAAGTCATGATAATGTGACCCGCCATTTCCACCATACGACGTGCAATGAAATCGATATATTCTTGATTTTTAGTCTCAACTGCTGCATTTACGATAGTTTCATATTTAGCAGTCATAGCCACCAAACGCTCGCGAATAGCCGCAAAACGAGGATTGATTTCCATAGCTTCGTATGCGCGAATTTGTTTGAGGTAACCACCAGTAGTGACGTGGCGAATAGCTGCTACAGTTTGCAATTGCGATGTACCTTCGTAGATAGTGAGGATACGAGCATCACGATAAAGACGTTCACAAGCATAATCTTTCATGAAGCCCGAACCACCATGCACTTGGATACAGTCGTAAGCATTTTGGTTAGCATATTCCGATGCAAACATCTTCAACATAGGAGTGAAAGCATCAGCCAAGCGTTGATATTCTTTGTAGTCAGCCTTTTCTTCAGGAGTCAATTTGCGAGTAGCCTCAATAGCTTCGTAAGCTTTATATACATCTACAAAACGAGTGCATTCGTAGAGAATAGCGCGAGAAGCATCGAGTTTCGCTTTAATCATAGCCACCATTTCGAACACAGCAGGGAATTCGATGATAGCTTTGCCAAACTGACGACGGTCTTTAGCATAAGACAAAGCCTCTTCGTAGGCAGCAGCCGAAAGACCCACCGATTGAGCACCCACACCAAGACGTGCACCGTTCATCAACGACATCACATATTTAATAAGACCCATACGGCGAGTACCCACCAATTTAGCAGGCACGTTAGTGAACACCAATTCGCAAGTAGGCGAACCTTTGATACCCAATTTATTTTCGATACGACGCACTTTGATGCGATCGTCATGTTTGTTGTCGCAAACGAAGTAAGAAAGACCACGACCGTCGTTAGTACCCTCTTCCGAGCGAGCAAGCACAAGTTTGATTTGCGCATCACCGTTAGTGATAAAGCGTTTCACACCGTTGAGATACCAAGTTTGGTCCTCTTCGTTGAACGTAGCTTTGAGTTGCACAGCTTGGAGGTCCGAACCAGCATCAGGCTCAGTGAGGTCCATAGAGCAAGTTTCGCCAGCACATACGCGAGGCAAGAACTCAGCTTTAATCTCCTCAGTAGCAAATTCAGCAATAGTTTCAGCACAGTCTTGCAAGCCCCAGATGTTAGCAAAACCAGCATCAGCGCGGCTCACCAATTCAGCAGCCATCACGTATGGCACCATCGAGAAGTTAAGACCGCCATATTGACGAGGCAACGACATGCCATACAAACCAGCTTTAGCAAGAGCATCGTGGTTTTCTTGAGTACCACGCGCATAAATTACGCGGTTATTCACCACTTGTGGACCCTCATGGTCAACACTCTCAGCATTAGGGGCGATGATTTCGCCACAGATTTCACCTACGATTTCGAGGATACGGTCGTATGAATCGATAGCATCAGCAAAATCTTGTGGTGCATAATCATATTTATCTTTATCGGCAAAGTTTTGCTCCTTGAGCTCAACAATCTTTTCCATCAAAGGATGACCAAGTTGGAATTTAAGCGCCGGATTTTCTTTATAAAGGTTCATTTTACTATATTTTTATTTAGACAAAATGACATAAAGCCATAATTTTTATTTTTTCTCATACACCTCGCTGAAAACAAGTTTTCATCTTGGTGAATGAATGACATATTCTTTAAGTTACATTTCTATAAATATGTCATTTGTGTCGAGATTTTTACGGAGTAAAAAACAAGACCATTATGATTAAGGAGTAAAAAATATGTTCTTATGTCATTATGTCAAAAAAAACATTCCTCACTCCTCATTCCTAATTATTTCGTGTTTGCTTTATAGTATTTAATCAATTTTGGCACAACATCTTCCACATTGCCAGTGATAACATAGTCGGCAATAGTGTTGATAGGTGCGTGAGGGTCGTTGTTGATAGCGATGATGATAGAGCTATCTTGCATACCAGCGATGTGTTGGATTTGACCAGAGATACCGCAAGCGATGTAGAGTTTAGGACGTACAGTCACACCAGTTTGACCGATTTGACGTTCATGTTCGCAGAAACCAGCATCCACCGCAGCACGCGAAGCACCCACTTCGCCACCGAGCACCGATGCCAATTCGTAGAGCATATTGAAACCTTCGGCACTACCCATACCGTAGCCACCAGCCACAACGATAGGCGCACCCTTAATGTTCAATTTCGATTTCTCCATGTGGCGTTCGATAACCTCAACCACAAAGTCCTCATCGCTCACATATTTAGCTACGTCCAAGCGACGCACTTCGCCTTTGTAGTTAGCATCGAGGATTTGTTTTTTCATCACACCCTCGCGCACAGTAGCCATCTGTGGGCGACAATCAGGATTTACGATAGTAGCCACAATATTACCACCAAAAGCAGGGCGGATTTGATACAACAAGTTTTCGTAAGTCTTATTGTTTTTCTTATCTTCAAACTCGCCAATTTCGAGCATAGTACAGTCGGCAGTCAAACCGCTGAACAACGACGACGACACGCGAGGACCCAAGTCGCGACCAACCGAAGTAGCACCCATAAGTGCAATTTGAGGTTGTTCCTCCTTAAACAAGTTCACGATAATGCTTGTATGAGGGAGTGTTGTATAATATTTCAAACGAGGGTCTTCAGCAATAGTCAAGCGGTCAACGCCATAAGGGAATACCTGTTCAGCCACTGAGTCAAGACCATAACCAATAGCAATAGCTTCCAACTGACAGCCCAACTGCGTAGCCAAAGTGCGACCTTTAGTCAACAACTCAAGACTCACCTCAGCCACTTGACCATCTTCTATTTCGAGATATACAAATACGTTTTGCATAAAATTCTATATTTATTGTTTTTGTTTTAGACAGAATGACATAAAGACATAAATTTTAGATTATTAGTAGCGAGTAACGAAGCAACAAAATTAAGATTCTTAGTTTTATGAAATTTTCTTCATAAATAAGTCTTGCTTTTTACTTTGTAAAAATCTCGACTACAATGACATATTTTAAGTTA
Organism: Paludibacteraceae bacterium; assembly: GCA_017550055.1. Taxonomy (GTDB): domain Bacteria; phylum Bacteroidota; class Bacteroidia; order Bacteroidales; family Paludibacteraceae; genus Aphodosoma. The sequence continues at coordinate 3,231 of JAFYMM010000086.1, read as the reverse complement.
CATTTCTAATCTGTCATTCTTTTGCCAAGATAAAAAACTTGTTTTTTAGCGAGGCATATACAAAGACAAAGAAATATGTTCTTATGTCATTATGTCAAATTTTAAAAAAACTATCCAATCGTGTGGTTAGCGATGAGTTCTTTCATCAAGCCATCGATTTCGGCATCAGTAGGCTCGAGGCGTTTGCTCTCTTTAGCTGTGAACACCACGTTCTCGATTTGTTTCACCTTCGTAGGCGAACCGCTCATACCCAACCATTTTGGATCATGTTCGATATCATTCACGCTCCACTCATCAATTTTGAGGTAAGGGCGCAATTCAAACAATTCAGTATAGTCCAAGCCAGCCTCATTCACCTCCGATTGAGTTTTAGCCAATTTATATTTCAAAGTCAATTTAGCATGACGTTGACGGCAAGCTGCAGCCGAGCCATTCACAGTGACCAACATAGGGAGTTTGCCCTTCACCACTTCCACGCCACGTTCGAGGCGACGTTTCACAGTGATTTCGTTGTTTTCCACAGCCATAATTTCTTCGGCGTAAGTAATTTGCGGAATACCAAGTTTTTCAGCCACTTGTGGACCCACTTGCGCAGTATCGCCGTCGATAGCTTGACGACCGCAGATAATAACGTCAATTTTGCCCAATTTACGCAAAGCGCAAGAGAGAGCGTATGACGTAGCGAGCGTATCCGAACCCGCAAATTCACGACCACTGAGTAGGTATCCACCATCAGCACCACGGAACATACTTTCGCGAATCACCTCAGCAGCGCGCGAAGGGCCCATAGTAAGCACATGAACCGTAGAACCCGGATGTATTTCTTTCAAACGTAGCGCCTGTTCCAGCGCATTCAAATCTTCAGGATTGTAGATAGCAGGCAAAGCTGCGCGATTCACCGTACCATCGGCCTTCATCGCATCCTTACCCACATTACGTGTGTCAGGCACTTGCTTAGCAAGCACAACAATTTTTAAACTCATACTATAATAATGTTTAATTATTAGTTTTTAGTTATTAACGAATAGACCACTTAAAGCAAGCTCTTTAATAATATAAAGAATAGCCACACTCGGAGGGTGTATGTAGAAACGCACCCGTCAAAAAGCCCTATTCGGTTGCAAATTTACGCAAAAAAATCCAAACAACAATACATTTTTTATAAAAATATCACATTTCACCACCCTTTTCTATTGATTTTCAACTCCAAAAACAAAAAGCAGTGGCCCATCAAAATATGCACATTTTTTCAAAAATTGCGCAATTTTACAACCCTTCACCCCCCCAAAAAGAGTCATTTAGCCCAAACAGACAAAAAAACAATGCAAAAACACAAAAAAAATCACTCGCCACTGGCGAGTGAAATTACCATGTAATCACCCTATTCACAATATCTTGTTGTTCAGATGCTGTGCGACGAAGATATATGCGAGTAGTTTCGATACTTTCGTGACCCATAAGGTCGGCAAGGAGAGCAATATCATTGAACTTCTCCAAAAAGTTTTTAGCAAAACGATGGCGAAACGAGTGAGGATATACCACATGCGGATTAAGACCATATTTAGAGGCATAACACTTGAGTTGTTGCGAAATACCACGAGTAGTGATTCGTTCGCCATAGCGATTAAGAAAAAGGTAGCCAGAAGAAACACCACGCCCTACGAACCACTCAAGAGCCTCAGATGCCAAATTCTTAGGAATATAGATGCGACGCATTTTACCCCCTTTACTATAGATGTCGAGATATCCAATTTTGATATGTTCCACTTTGATTTGTAACAGTTCGCTCACGCGCGCACCCGTAGCAGTAAGAAACCAAACAACGAAATACCAATCAATTAAACCATCGTCTTTCAACCGATTTTTAAGATAGAGATAATCGGCATTACTGATAACATTTTCGAGAAAATTCTTTTGTTGCACTTTAACGAATTTCAATTTACTGCGCTCTTTACCTACAAAATCCAGATAACGATTTATGGCTTGAAGGCGAATATTAACCGTTTGTGGTTTATAGTTCTCCACAAGAAACCCCTTGTAAGCCAAAAGATTTTTCTTTGTAAACTCGCCATAATGAGCAGAAAAATAGTTCACTGTCCATAGATACGAAGCAATAGAATTTTTAGCCAAATCCAATTTAGCAAGATGCGATTCAAAATTTTTAATGTCAATCATAATTTACGAAATTAAATAGTTAGTATGACATTAAAAATAACGATATAAGTCACATTATGAGAACATCCCCTTCGAAATACCAGAAGGATGGGTGTGGACGACAGTAAGAGATATATCCAAATCTATTTTATATGGAGTTAGTGAATCAGCTAAATCTTGTGGTGAATATAAATTATTACGAATTACTGATATTCAAAATAATTTAGTTGAATGGAATTCAGTACCATACACAGATTTTGATACTAAAAAAGCAAATGCTTATTTACTTAAAGATGGGGATATCTTATTCGCAAGAACAGGAGCAACAGTTGGAAAATCTTATATAGTACAAGGTTTAAAAGAAAAATCAATTTATGCATCATACTTAATCAGGGTTCAAACTTTTGATGTTATTTTACCTCAATATGTTAAATTTTTCTTTGAATCAGGATATTATTGGGAACAAATAGAACAAGAATCAGTTGGTGTAGGGCAACCTAATGTCAACGGAACTGTATTAGGAAATTTACAAATACCTATTCCGCCTATACACGAACAAATTAGAATTACAAAAGAGTTAAAAAATTGGCTTAATATTATAGATTCTATCGAAAAAGAAAAAATAGACCTTAATTTATATATTTCACAAATTAAGTCAAAAATTCTCGACCTTGCAATATCTGGTAAACTTGTCCCTCAAGACCCTACAGATGAGCCAGCCATAAACCTACTCAAACGCATAAATCCTAATTTTGAACCTTGTGATAACTCCCATTATGAGAACTTGCCTTTTGAAATACCTCAAAATTGGTGTTGGCTATCTCATAATGATATTTTAGATATATCCGGTGGAGCTCAACCTGCAAAAAGTGAATTTTCGGAAGTAATGAAACCTGGATATGTAAGACTATACCAAATTAGAGATTATGGAGAACGCCCTATTCCTATATTTATTCCTTAATCTACCGCAAATAAAATGACTCAGAAAGGAGATATATTATTAGCTAGATATGGTGGTTCTCTTGGAAAAGTGTTTATAGCAGAAGAAGGAGCATATAATGTTGCTATGGCAAAAGT
>JAFYMM010000085.1 GCA_017550055.1 Paludibacteraceae bacterium | reverse complement strand
TCTTAATGTATGTTTTTTGTGGAAAAGTTGAATTTTATAAAATTGTATTGCAATGGGATTAACGGTTGAGGAACGCAGGATTATTGTGCAATTTGAAATGAGAAAGGCACAATCAATGATGTCTCAAATAGAGGCATTGAAAAATTTAGGTTATTGGGATAATGTGGCTAATCGCTTATATTGTGCTATATTTCATGCAGTATTGGCTTTGTTGATAAATGATGGGCATAGTGTAAATACGCATAAGGGTGCGATTATTATGTTTGGTCAGTATTATGTGAGAATGGGTATTTTTGATATTGCTGATGGACGATTATATTCTCAGTTGCAAACTATAAGAGAAAAATGTGATTATTGTTGTGTTTTTCAAATTTCGGAAGAAGATGTGTTGTCTCTGATTGAACCTACACATAATTTGATTAAAAAGATTATGGTATATGTAGGGCATTGATTTAGAAGTAAAAAAAATAACAACCGACGATTAGCTTTGGGTTAATCGTCGGTTTTTTGGTTTTATTGGGAGGGGTAAAATTGTGTTTGTTGTTATTTGCCCCAATTTTGTTTGATGAAAGCTTCGCCGTATTGGGTTTGGCATTCCAAGCCTCGCATGCGCTCCATAGCGTCGTGGTAGGGCTTGATGTCGGTCATGCCTTGACTTTCGTGGCACATGTAGGCTTTCTCTTTTTGTGCTTTGTAGTCGGTGATGTTGACCCAAAGGGTTGGGGTGAAGTTTTGAGTTTGGATGCCTGTCATTACTTCGCCATAATAGAGGTCGAAACTATAACCCGATTGACGCCATGCGTCATAAACGAGTATGGCGCAGACACGGTGATCACGGTGGGAGTCGATAGGCCAATGGGTGATGACCATGTCGGGCTTTTCTTGTTCGATGAGTGCCTTCATCTCGGCATAACGCTCTTTGTTTACCTCGGTGTTGCCATCGGTTTGGGAGAGGAAGATTGCTTTAACACCCATTGTTTTGCAGGCTTGGAGTGCTTCGGCTTGGCGTATGGTGCGAGCCTCTTCGTGGCTCTTGCCTTTGATGCCGGCTTCTCCAGAGGTGAGATATACAGAGACAACTTCGGCACCCATGGCTTTGAGTTTGAGCATTGTGCCACCACACATGGTTTCGGGGTCGTCGGGGTGAGCTCCGATGACGAGAACTTTTTTATACTCATTGAGCCAATTTTCTTGGGCAATTAGCGAAGTAGGGATTAGAATCAAACAAATTATAATCCCTAAAATCAATTTGTTTGTTTTCATGTTAATAAGATTTGAGTTTGTTCGCGTTTATCTCCCACAGATAACACAGATTTCACTGATAATTATTCTCCATTTGATTCGCTCTCGACTGCGTCGAAGTCGCTCGTTGGATTTACACAGATTTTTACGCTTCGTGTGATGTTTTTGTTATTTTTTTTCTTTTTTCTTGCGGACGAAGTCGTTGCGTTTGCCGGCGAAGATTTCGTATTTCCAGTATTCGCAGTCGAGGGCACCGTTGCGGAGTTCGATTTTTTTTGATGGTTTCATGCCGATAGCAGCAAGACAGTCTGTGTGAGAAGAGATTACCCACGCTTCGTTGCCAACAAAGCCATGTTTCAAAGCAGAACCGATTTGGCGGTAGAGGTTGAAGAGGTCGTCAGACAAGATACGTTCGCCATAAGGTGGGTTGGTGACCATAAGCGCTTTTTGTGGCATTGGCTCGAACTCTGCAATAGGGCGTTGTTTTATTTCGATATATTTAGAGAGTCCAGCTGATTTAATGTTCTCATTTGCAATCTCTACGGTGCGTTTGTTGATGTCGTAGCCATAGATTTTGTGAGTAAATTCGCGTTCGCAACTGTCGTCGTTGTAGATATTGTCGAAGAGGTCGGCATCGAAGTCGTTCCATTTTTCGAAAGCAAAAGATTTGCGATATATACAAGGTGGAATGTTGAGAGCGATGAGGGCAGCTTCGATGAGGAATGTGCCAGAACCGCACATTGGGTCGACGAAGTCGGTTTCGCCATTCCAGCCTGCCATAAGGAGCATGCCTGCTGCAAGTGCTTCAGAGATAGGGGCTTCGTTTTGAGAATTACGATAGCCACGTTTGTGGAGACTCTCGCCAGAAGAGTCGAGAGAGAGTGTGCATTCGTCGTGAGAGATATGTACGTTTATGAATAGGTCGGGATTGTTGATGCGGACGTTAGGACGGCGATTTTCGCGTTCCATGAATTGATCGACGATAGCGTCTTTTACTCTGTATGCTACGAACTTAGAGTGGCGGAAGCTTTCGGAATTGACTGTTGCGTCGATAGCAAAAGTAGTTTTTACGGTCATGTATTTGCTCCAATCGAAAGCTTTTACTTTGTCGTAAACCATGTCGGCATCCGTAGCTTTGAACTTGAGGATGGGTTTTAGTATGCGGATAGCAGTGCGTAGATGTAGGTTTGTTTTGTACATCATAGCTTTATCGCCAGTGAATGATACGGCACGACGGCCAATGGTTACGTTGTTGGCACCCAATTCGGTGAGTTCTTTTGCCAAAATTTCTTCTAAGCCGTAGTAGGTTTTGGCAACTAATTCAAATTCTTTCATATTTATAGT
>JAFYMM010000084.1 GCA_017550055.1 Paludibacteraceae bacterium | reverse complement strand
TGGAGTTAGGAGCTAAGAATTAGGCTTTTCTCACCCAAATCAATCTCCAAATTATTAATTATTAATTGTTAATTCTTAATTCTATAATATCGTGCAAAGTTACTAATACTTTTCGATATAACAAAAAGATTTACAAAAAAAGAAGCACCGAAAATTTTCGATGCTTCTAAATAAATTTTATATAAATTAACGACAAACTTGTTCTGCCCAAGTTTTAAGTTCAACATTAAACATATCAACCTCTACTTCATTATAAAGAGTCATTGCACGCATCACAGCAGCATCAACTTCTGGAACAACAGTTACATAATCTGCATTATAAACCAAACGCTCATCTGCACTTGAAATATTACCATGAACAAATGCAACAACTGCCATATTTTCTGGCAAACATTCAAATTTACCCACTTTTTCTGGAATTGTATATGTATATGTAACTACATAATTTCCATCTGCATCCAATTCAAGTTTATCTCCTTTACCAGCTGTCAAGAATGCACGTGGCGCATTATTGTGTGTATATGTACCTGTTGCACCTGATTGACGTGCTTCAATTCCACTTTGTGTGATAATTGTTGTAATATAAGCTTTACTATCTATTGAACGACCTTTTACTTCAACTGTCAATTCACGAGTTTCAGCATTATATGTACGATTAATTTCAATTGTAGCAAGACCTGGTTCTGCCAAAGCATCTTCAAGCATTTTTGTTGTTGAATAACCTGGATGCCAAATAAGTTCTTCTGTGCCTGTTCCGTAATCACGTGGAATACGATTAAGATTACATGCTGGAGCAAAATTAGCACTTAATGCAGATGCAATAACTGCACTTTCATTCAAAGAAAAATCATCTGTGTAGTATGTGTGATGTGCAACCCACACTGCTTTTTCAGGATTATTCATACCTTCAATTGATGTAGTCATTTGTTTTGCGCCACCAGGACAGTTAGGACAATCTTGACCTGTAAATTGCTCAATTAACACACAGTTACGAGGTGTAGTTTCTGTATAAACTCTAAGTGATTTTTTAGATTTATTATCCGCAGTTTTATCATCAATAGCATTAAATTCCTCTGCCAAAACAACCAAATCAGAAAGACCTCCTGCGTTAGGAGCCTTAATTGCAGGGAACACAACTATTGCAGATTGTCCATTCATCAAAGGCTCTGTGATTGTAGCTGTTACAGACGAACCACCAAACGTACATTTCACATCAATATTCTTAGTTAACTTAATTCCCGCACTACGAACTTCACATGTTACATTCAAGTCTTCACCTGCAGTTGCACTCTTAGGACACACAACATTTTCAACCACAAGGTCATGTTGATTTTCTGCAGAATAATCACCTCCTGTAACAATTGCTTGAATTGACCACAAAGCATTTCCTGCTGCTTTACTCAACAATTGCCATGTACCATCAATAGCAATCCATTCTGTTTTTTGCGATTTACTTGCAGATTCTGCGCCTAAAACAGAACTACTATTAGTTGTTATAGTATAACCAATATAAAAATCAGGATTATTCACATTCAATTTTAGCGGTTCATCAAACAAAATGTATTGCCAACCACCTTCTTTATATGTGAACTCCTTAACAGTAGTAGGGTTTTCATAATCTTCACCAACCCAAACAGTAGCATTTGTAACTTTATCACCTATATATGCACGAATACCCATCAAATGTGTTCCTTTCTCTGTTAAGTTCTCCATGCTTAATAATGATGCAGCCGAATATGTATGATTTTTACCATCCGCCATACCCATTAATGAGCCATGCATACCAATTTTTTTACAGTTTCCTACAAGATAAACTTCTTCCTTTTGTTCTTCTGTCAATCCTGTATTTTTTGGTTCACAAGCAACAAAAAGCACTATACATGCAACAAAAGCAAATAATGCTTTAAATAAATTTTTCAAATTCATAAAATTAAAAATTTAATAATTATTAGATAAAAGATTAAGATTAATAATCAGACTGCAAAGGTAATATATTTTTTTTAATCTTACTACAAAAATCAAAAAAAAATGAATAAAACAACCTATTTTAGCATTATACTTGCCCTATACACCGTATTCTCCGTCACAGGACACAATGAAAAATATCCTTTTTTGAATCTTCCTTCCTCTATTTCAATTGGATTTTCTTCTATTTGTATATGATGTTCACGCAATAACTCGCCTGGTGGACAATGGTCTATCGTAAACATCCCTTTAGCCCCTTTACACACACAACGGTCATAAAGCACTCGTGCCACCATCCCCATTGTCATTCTAAGATTAAATTCTACTACTGGGTTTATCTTATAATTTACCTCATCTTGCATTTCTGAATAAACAAACATATCCACCCCTACAAATCCAGCATAATTTTTTGCCACCTTCTCACGCAAAAAATTAGTTAATTCTTCACGTATCCAATTCAAATAATCAACCGAAACCCATTTCGACAACTCCGCCTCAATATCTTCATTCGACAACAAATAATTTCCACGATAAATTCCACTACCTTCAGTAAAAAACAACGAATACCCAGCAAAAGTAACATCTCCACGACCAACTTTAAACTCCATCGCAAAATCTTGCACTCTGTTATAAGCCACCTCTCCCATTACTGATCCTTGCTTCTCTATCACACGTTTACACCATCCCGAAAGACTCGGTGTCAATTGTCCCGAAGACCAAAAAACTCCTTTACCGCTACCACTCCAAGGTGCTTTAAAAACCACCTCTTCATATTTCGATGCAAAAGCATTAACATCAGCCATAGTAACCAACTCTACTGCTGATTGGGGCAATAAATTAGAATTAACAGCTCTCCCCCTCAAATAATTCATCGCTTCAATTGTCAATCTACGGTGAGCCAACTGCTTATATTCTTCTATCCGTTCTAATGTAGGCAACAATTTTTCTGCAACTCCATTATTCAAAAAGAACTTACGCACGGCCATATCCCACCCCCAAGGCTCTACCTTGAACTCTTCTATTTTATCTTTTGAAAACAATGGAATCGTAGCAACATCTAAACCCAACACATTCAAATCTTCCGTAAATTCCTGATCACTTAACACCTCCGATGCAACCTCTTCTGCAAACCAACATGGCAATAACGACAAATCATCGGCAAAAGCAACTGCCGATTCTGGTGCCTGAAAATGAGCATTCCCATTCGCCAAGGCCAAATCATGATCTGGATTAAAATAATATAACCTAGACATTTTTGAAATTTAAATTTAAAAAAGACGATTCGGTAAAATAAACACAATCTAAACTATACCGAGCACAAACTCAACAAAGAACTTGAAACTTTCACATTTCAACTTTAAACTTTCAACTTTAAAAGTGCATACGCCTTCATCTTCTCTACCATCGACACTAATCCATTACTACGTGTTGGCGACAAATGTTCTTTCAATCCTATTTTATCAAGAAATCCAAAATTATATTTCACTACCTCTTCAGCTGTGCAACCCGACATCATATTTATCAACAAGGCGACAATACCTTTTACTATAATAGCATCGCTTTCTCCTCTAAAATACAAACGTCCATCTTGTTCATCACACACCAACCACACCTGACTTTGGCAACCCTTTATCAGTGTATCATCATTCTTCTCTTCTGCCGACAAACCTTCCAATTCTCCGCCTAAATCCACAAGATATTGGTAACGATCCATCCAATCCTCATAAACCTCAAATTCCTCAAGTAATTCAATCTCTTTTTCTTCTAATGTTTTCATATATTCAATAATAGATAATAAGTAACAAGCAGTAAAACACACTTGCTTTGTTCGTTTTATTTCAAATCACAATAAATATTCTTAATTTTGTCAAATTCACTCCAAAAACTTGGATATGACTTATTCACCACCTCTGGGTCCTCTATTTCAATCTCTCGCATTAACCCTACAACCGCCATCGACATTGCTATACGGTGGTCATTATAAGTATTTATATGTGGCACATTTTCTACTTCACATCGCTCTCCCAACCAACAAATTTTGCCAATTTCATCGTATTTCAACTCATAACCACACTTACGCATCTCCGTCATCAATGCCTCTATTCTATCGCTCTCTTTCACTCTCAACGTTTTCACCCCACTTATCTCAAATTCCACCCCCAACAAACAAGCTGCAACTACTATATACATCACAGCATCTGGCATATTCTCACAATTCAACTCCAATTTACCCACCTTACATCCACTCCACTCTATTGCAACATCACCCTCTATCTCTTTAGTCTTAACACCTAACTTCTCAAACACATCCACTATTACCCTATCGGGTTGAACGCTCTCTAAACTCAATCCCCAAAATCTAAACTCACCTCTTTTCAATATCGCCATCACTGCATACCACACTGTTGCCGACGACCAATCGCTCTCTCTACTCTTATAGACTCCTCGCTCATATCGTTCTATCACACTCTCCGTCAATCGTATATATGACTGCGAAACTACATTTCCGTCATATTCAATTTCAACTCCCCCATCCACTTTGTCTGTTATCAACATCAATGCCGATGCAAACTGACTACTCACACTTGCATCTAATCGCACTCGTCCTCCTCTCAATCTCTTACCTTTTATTCTCAACGGAGCAAATCCCTCTTTATCAACATAAGAAATATCTGCTCCCATCGCAAGCAAAGCATCTACCAATGGCTTCATCGGTCGCTCACACAATCTTTGCGACCCTCTCAACACAAATTCCCCTTCACTCACAGCACAATAAGCTGTCAAAAATCTCAACGCAGTACCCGAATGATGCAAATCCAATTCTACATCTAACTGCATACTATGCTCTTTGCATTGCTTCAACGCCCTCGACAACACAAATATATCATCATTATCATCCTCTATCTCTATCTTTTCCCCTGCCAACGCATCCAACACCAACTCTCTTGCCCTTACACTTTTCGACAAAGGCAACCCTATCAAGAATCGAATATTATCTACATTACACATTGTAAATTAACGTCTAAATCCCGGCAACGACGCATAATTCAACCCACGCCACACATCATTATTCGAACGAGCCGACGAACTCTTTCCTCCTATCAAATAAATATATCCATTAGGAACAACCACTGCCGAATGACCATATCGTGGCACATACAAATCGCTAATTGCTGATTTTGCTTTAGGCTCTCCCCATGTCAATCCAAAATCTTTAGAAAACATTTGTGCATCTTTCACTACCATACTATTTGACTCAGAATCTTCACCTTGCATCATACCACCAAACAACATCAAACCGCCTCCATATTGAGCCAATGTTGCGTATGCTCGTGGCGAAAAACGTTCGATTCCACCGCTCAATTCACTCCAATACTCACCTGTTTCGCTACTCCACACAGTCGATAAGAATTTACCTTTCGAATCTATACCTCCAACAACAAAAACTCGCTCTTTTCCCGAAGGTGCTTTTGCCACCAACACAGCTGCTCCATCCACAGGGAAATCCGAAGGCAATCTACCCAAATCCACCCAATCAGCACCATCCAAACGTGCCAATCCACTATCTGCTGTTACGCCAAACACCTTGCCTTCCATAGAAAACAACAAATATTCCACAGCTATGCCCGTTATAACTTCAGATGTCCATGTTGCTCCATCTGCACTCTTATACAATTCTCCATCATAATAAAAGCAAACAAAATCCTCATACCCAACCAAATATCTCAAATCTATAGCTGAAAAATCAATATCTAAACCCGAAACTTCTAACGACTCCCATTTCACTCCATCAACACTTTCATTCACAATCAAATCATTATCAACTATAGCAAAATAGAGCAATCTGTCATTAATCCACAATGCTTTTTCTGTCATAGCATAACCAGCAAACACCTCACTTTTAACACCTTGCCATATAAACGTATCTGGGTCAACTTGATGCACATTAACCTTTACAAAATAATCTGCCGAAGTCTTCTCATCCGACGCAACAACCGTAAATTTCACACCATTCGTAAAATTCAAATAAACCTCAGTCAAATTATAATAATCAAGCGTATCGTTGATATAAACCGACGAAAATCTCGGATTTAAAACAAACGACAACGAATCGATTCGAGTTCCATAATCTATCGAATCGTAATTATAAATCAACATACTATCATTATCGATAGTAAACACATAATCATCAATTCCCTCAATACTATCACTATAAAGATAAAAAGAGGTAATCTTTGCCTCATCCGAAATCGCCGTAGATGTTGTACCTCCATTATCTAAACACGACGTTGCAAACAACATCAAAAACATCATTCCAAAAATATAAATACTCTTTCTCATAAACTCTTCCTACTTACTTGGTTTATAACTATATATTTAAGTTAGTTCAACATAAAAATTCTACAAAAAAATCACATCAAATCCACTTTATACGAAACTGCAAAGTTAATTATTATTTTCCGATTTCACGCTATTTTCGCCATATTTTTGAGTGTAAATCATCAAAACCACACCCAAAAGGAACAATGGCACACTCAACCACTGACCCATATTCAACACCATATCTCGCTCAAATCCAACCTGAACTTCCTTCACAAACTCCACACAAAACCTAAATCCAGCAATCACCATCAACTGCAACGACAAATAAAATCCCGACCTAACACCATCGTATTTTAATCGTTTAAACAACCAAACACCCACACCAAACAACACAAAAAAGAACAACGACTCATACAACTGAGCTGGATGACGAGGCAAATTATCTATCTCCGGAAACACAAAAGCCCATGCCACATCAGTCGAAGCCCCAACAATCTCCGAATTCATCAAATTTCCCAATCTTATAAATGCCCCAGCCAATGGTGTTGCCAATGCAAGCCAATCCATTATTGGCAATATCTCCAATTTCGAAAACCACTTAAACAGCACCAATGCCAACATCAACCCCGTCACAGCCCCATGACTTGCCAATCCATGGTACCCACTAAAGTAATAATTCCCCATTTCATCGACGCCCACAGGCAAAAACATCTCTATCGGGTGCGCCAAAAAATAATCCGCCTCATAAAACAAACAATGGCCTAACCTCGCTCCCAAAAATATTCCAAAAAACGACCAAATTATCAAATTTTCAAAATGTCGCTGTTCAATCCCAAACTCCTTAAATCTACCCCACACATACCATCCTGCCAACACCAAACCAACGGCAAACAACACCCCATACCACAACAAAGTGAAGTTCCCAACCGAAAAAATCACCGGATTTGGCGACCATACAATCCAACAAAAATTCATACAATTTATTCTCCTAAAAAATACACACTCTCAGTGTGTATTCGCTCTAAAAATTTCCAAAATCTAAATATAGGATACAGCATACTTCAAGCAACCCTCATCATAGGATAACCATACCTGCAAAATACCCACTCTAATTGTGTACTCGCAGTAAAAATTTCTCACTCCTCATTCCTCATTCCAACCATTCCAGGCACCGAATCTATTATACCAAACAACTCTTCCAAACTCTCAGCCCTCAACATCGCAATCCTCGTTGGCTTAAAATGGTCTATACCCTTAAACACTGGCGTAACTGCCAAATGTCTCCTGCTATGCACAATTCCCTTCCGTTCATCGCCCAACCACTCTATCGACCTCAACACATGCTCTTTTATAATATCAATCTGCCACTGCATCGAGTAAGGAGCCACATATTCACCCGTTTGCAAATAATGCTTCACCTCCTCAAAAATCCAAGGCCGACCAATCGCCCCACGTCCAATCATCACTGCATCAACGCCATACCTATCAAAACACTCTCTTGCTCTCTCTGGTGTAGTAACATCTCCATTACCAATAATTGGAATTCTCATTCTCGGATTATTCTTCACCTCGCCAATCAATGTCCAATCTGCCTCACCAGTATACATCTGCGCTCTCGTACGTCCATGAATCGCCAATGCCTGCGCACCACAATCCTGAATAGCCTCTGCCAAGTCAACAATAATCTTCGAATTCTCATCCCAACCCAACCTTGTCTTTACCGTAACAGGTATCTTCACTGCCTCAACCACAGCCTTCGTAATAGCCAACAACTTAGGCACATCTCGCAACATGCCCGACCCTGCGCCCTTACCAGCTACCTTCTTCACCGGACAACCAAAATTCAAATCCAAAATATCAGGTCCCGCCTCTTCCACAATCTTTGCAGCCTCCACCATCGTATCCACATCCTTACCATAAATCTGTATAGCCACAGGCCTCTCCTCATCATGTATAGTCAACTTCTGCTCCGTACGCTTCACATTGCGTATCAAAGCATCAGCACTAACAAACTCAGTATAAACCATATCCGCCCCAAATCGTTTACACAACAATCTGAATGCAGGATCTGTAACATCCTCCATCGGAGCCAAAAACAAAGGCTCCTTACCAAACTCTACATTACCTATTTTCATACCTTTTCCAACTTTTACTTTTAAAGGTACAAAATTACAAAAAAAATTCGTATCTTTGCACAAAAAAATTGAGAATTGAGAATTAAGAATTAAAAATTCAGGCATTCCTCACTCCTCACTCCTAATTCCTCATTAAACTATGAACGAATTTCTCGAACTTGAAGAACGCATTGTTGCAATGCTCAAAACCGTTTTCGACCCAGAAATCCCAGTAAACATCTACGACCTCGGCCTCATCTATCGCATCGACGCCAACGATGGCGATGTTGTTCTCGACATGACACTCACAGCACCCAACTGCCCTGCTGCCGAATTCATTATGGAAGACGTAAAAATGAAAATCGAATCAGTCGAAGGCGTAAAATCAGTAACAGTCAATCTCGTATTCGAACCCGAATGGGACCGCTCAATGATGTCCGAAGAAGCCCAACTCGAACTCGGATTATTATGAAATACTATTTTGTAGCAGATGCCCATCTTGGTTCACGCCTATTTGATGACAATGACGCAAAAATTGACCATTTCATCGAATGGCTCAATATGGCCACTGCCGAAGAATCCGAAATATATCTCCTTGGCGACATATTTGACTTTTGGTTCGAATTTGCCCACGCCATTCCTCATGGATTCGACCGCCTACTCAATGCTCTTCGCCAAAAAACAGAGCAAGGTACCCGCATCCATTTCTTCTGTGGCAATCACGACCAATGGACCTATGGCTACCTCCAAAACTATTGTGGACTCATCGTTCACAAAAAAGGCGATTTCATCGACATAGAAGGCAAACAATTCTACCTTG
>JAFYMM010000012.1 GCA_017550055.1 Paludibacteraceae bacterium | reverse complement strand
TAGGCATAGCGAAGCATATGCAAAAAAATATAAATTATGTCTTTATGTCATTCTGTCTTTTGAAAATTAAATCAAAAAACAGCAACTTATATGCCTTAGGGGACAAAAGCGAAGCCCAGAGGGAGTTATCAATTCCTCATTCCCAACTCCTCCTATACTACAACATAGGATAAACATACCATAAATATACTATAAATATAGGATAAACATAGGATAAACATAGGATAAACATAGGATAAATATACTATAAACATACTATAACCATATCTACACATACACCACAAAGCACCCTAAATAACATTTCTTGCACAAACCACCTTTTTTGTGTCATTTTTCCACCAAAACATTTGGTTTATTGCCAATAAAAGTTTAATTTTGCATACAAAATAAAACAAACATGAAAAACAAAGACAAAAAACAATCAAAAACCAGAAAACTTATAGTTGACGTTGCGCGTCGTCAATTCGCCATGTATGGCAAAGACAACGTAACAATGAACGACATCGCCATCGCTGCCAACAAAGGACGACGCACCATATACACCTATTTCAGCAATAAAGACGAAGTATATCTTGCCGTAATCGAAAATGAATTAGACCACCTAATAGAACGACTACAAGTGGTAATGAACAAAAACCTCACGCCAGACAAGAAACTCGAAGAATACATTTTCACTCGCTTCGATGCTGTCAAAGAAGCAATCGAGCGCAATGGCTCTCTTCGTGCCGACTTTTTCCGCAACATATACGAGGTTGAAAAAGCACGTCGTTCCATCGACATCAAAGAAATTCGTATGATTAAACAAATCATGGACGAAGGCATGCGACTCGGCATATTCCAAATCCATAGCACTCAATGGGCAGCCATGATGATGCTCTACTCTCTCAAAGGCCTCGAAGCCCCATACCTCAAAAACAACATCGGAACCTACATCCGCGACCACCGACACATCATCATCAAAACCCTATTCGATGGTATGCTCGCCAAACCCGAAGAATAAGGAATTTTTCAACAGTAGGGACGCACGGCTCGTGTGTCCGCTCAACAGACAAACCCAAATATGAAAATTGTATTACTATCCGACACACATGCTTGGTACGACAAAAAAATAGAGAAATATCTAACCAACTGCGACGAAATATGGCATGCTGGCGACATCGGCTCACTCGAAGTAATCAACCACCTACGCGCCCATGCCCCACTCCGAGCCGTACATGGCAACATCGACGGACAAGACATCCGCTACGATTTCCCCGAATTTCTTGAGTTTGACGTCGATGGCATCAAAGTGCTAATGACCCACATCGGTGGCTTCCCTGGCAAATACGATGCCCATGCTCTCAAAAAGATTTTTGAAGTAAAACCCAAACTATTCATCTGCGGACATAGCCACATCCTCCGCGTCATGTACGACCCACACCACGACATGCTCACCCTCAACCCCGGAGCCGCAGGCCTACAAGGCTTCCACCAAGTCCGCACCCTACTGCGTTTCGACATCGAGCAAGGCGAAATCAAAAACCTCGAAGTAATCGAAATCCCACGATAAAAAAAATCTCCATTCGGCATCAACCAAATGGAGATTTTTTCATTAAGATATCTAATCGTTATTAGAATTTAGCATTTTTCATATCGCCAGTTTCAACCAACGCTTTGTGCATTGCGAAGCAGTTGTCGAGGTTAAGTGGAGTATGTGCCAATGGTGCTTTTGCGAGGTAATCGCGAAGCATTTCACGATATTCTGGGTCAACACAATTGTCGATGATGCAATTAGCACGTTGGATTGGCGATTTACCACGAAGGTCAGCCACACCATGTTCAGTGATAAGGATTTTCACTGAGTGCTCAGATTGGTCGATGTGAGATACGTAAGGTACGATAGCCGAAATCTTACCATCTTTAGCAGTTGAAGGTGTAGTGAAGATTGAGATATAAGCGTTGCGAGTGAAATCGCAAGAACCACCAATACCGTTCATCATCTTAGTACCTGTAACGTGAGTAGAGTTTACATTACCGAAGATGTCAGCCTCAAGAGCAGTGTTGATAGTGATAAGACCAAGACGACGAGCAACCTCTGGGTTGTTAGAGATTTCTTGTGGACGAAGAACGAGTTTATCTTTGAAGAACTCGAGGTCGTTATAGATTTCGTCGAGAACTGGATTAGATACTGTCAATGAGCAACCAGATGCGAATTTACAGTTACCTTCTTTCATCAAGCCAATAACTGCATCTTGGATTACCTCTGTGTACATTTCAAATGGTGGAATATCTGGGTTTGCACCAAGTGAACCAAGCACTGCATTTGCGATATTACCTACACCTGATTGAATAGGAAGGAATGACGCAGGGATACGACCAGCTTTAATTTCAGCAGCAAGGAAGTTAGCTACGTTTTCACCAATTTTAGCTGTTACTTCATCAACTGGAGAGAAACCACCTACTTCGTTAGGACGATTAGTATTAACTACTGCGATAATTTTAGCTGGGTCAACTTGTACGTATGGTTGTCCGCAACGGTCAGATGGTTTATATACTGGGATAGCTTCACGACAAGGAGGATCAAGTGGCTCATAGATATCGTGCATACCACAAATTTCTGCTGGGTGAGCAGCATTAAGCTCTACGATGATATGGTCAGCCAAACGACAGATTGTTGGAAGAATACCTACACCTGATGTTGGAACAATTTTACCATCTTCCGACAATGAACATGCTTCAACGATAGCAAATTTTGGTTTTGGCATGAAACCATAGCGCAACTCTTGAGCCAAGTGACTAAGGTGCATATCGAAATAATGAGCTTCTTGAGCATTCAAACGAGTGCGAAGATCTTTGCTTGATTGATAAGGGGTACGGAAAAGGATTGCATTAGCTTTAGCCAATTCGCCATCAAGGCTAGCACCAGTAGATGCACCTGTATACATACCAATTTTAAACTCTTTACCTTCAGCATGAGCTGCTGCAGCACGAGCAGCAATAGCAGTAGGAACTTCTTTTGGACAACCAGCTGGTGTAAAACCGCTGAAACCAATAATGTCACCGTGATTGATAAAAGAGGCAGC
>JAFYMM010000083.1 GCA_017550055.1 Paludibacteraceae bacterium | reverse complement strand
CATCTACATAATATCAACACAATCAACACCTTAACCAACTTTGCAAACTTTGCAAGCCCTTTATAGTTGCAAAGTTCAGCTCTACAATCAACACCATCACATTATAAATCAATAAATTAATTTCTCTCTAATTTGACTAATTCACCAAATTTAACTAAAAAAACACCCTATTTTCCTAAAAAAAACGACAAAATTCCCCTCAAAAAACACCCAAAACCTTCACTATAGGGCATAAAAAAACGTGGAATTCGACTGTTGTCGTTCCACGGATTGAGGCCTTCGCATTGCCCAGATGTCGGAACTGACAACGCGAAGCCCACGTCGATATAAGTTATAATGATTGCTACATTATATGCGCCAAATGTGTGCCAAACTAAATAAGGCACAATTAGGGTACTTACATCCCATAGGACATCTATCGTTGTTAGGTTCATGACATCTGCTGAAAGTTGCGAAGTTTCAATCCGTCAGAACAAAACGCTGTATAAACGTCTATTTAATATGTCTGCAAAAATGGAGCAAACAGAGAGCATAATGAAAATTTATTTTCAATTATGCCGAAGTGCAGCCCATTTCGCTACTGAGTAGCAAACCCACCCCCGAAAAGACATACTCCCCGACGTGAGTTCACATTGCAAAGGTATAAAAAAAACTTCATTCTGCAAACACAGAATGAAGTTTTTTATCTGATAATAGTGATTTTTTATAAAAACACTAATATATTTCAAAATACTATTTCACAATAATCTTACCTTGATAGATAGTGCCATTGCCAGCAATTACACGCACTATATACAAACCGCGATTTTCGATTGACAATTGAGTATTGAGAGATGTAGATTGCGATGAATAAATACAAGAACCCAACATTGTATAAACTTCAATATACATACCATCTAATTCCTCGATTGTAAAGTCACCCTCAATATTTATTATATCACCAGCTTGTACTGGATTAGGATATAATACCAAATCAGACAACTTATTATTTTCAACGCCAACTGGCTCGCCAACCTCAAGAGTAAGCATTATAACACTAGAACATCCTTCTCGTTCTACCAAGAACTCATCGGTATAAGTACCTACTCCTGTATTTTCGTCATAAACTTTTGAAGCAAAAGTATAAGGAAGATCATCAGTAGTAATTTTTTGTTGAATTTTAATAGTATCTCTATCTAATTCAACAAGATTAAGAACAATTGTACTATCACATCCACCAGACGAAGTCAATGGCAATGTATAAGAGCCTCCCATTGGAATACCTGCAAATCCATGACCTGTATAAGTTTCACCAGGACACATAAATTCGTTAAGTATCAATCGGAAATCATCAGCAATATTAACAGTCAAAGTAACAATTGAATCACAACCCACTATAGACTTAAACGTATGTGTATAAACTCCCGATTCATCAATCAATCTATCTCCAAATTGATATGTTCTACCACTACACAAACCTATAGTATCATAAACCATTGGTGCATCTGACACATTAAGCAATAAAGTAACAATTGAATCGCAACCAGTAACCTGAGAAACAAGCGTATCAACATATACACCTGTACGATTACACTCACGACCATTCCAAGTATAAGATGCGCCAAAACAGATAGTATCAGTAAATACAATTTCTGGAATAGGGTTTACTCCTATATTAACAACAACAACCGAATCGCATCCAATATGAGATTTCAATTTTTGCTTATAAACTCCAGCTCTATCCAAAGAGTTAAAATTATGTTGTGCATACACATCTCCACTACACAAAATTTCATCAAACGATGTTACCGACATAGGCAATACATTTACTGAAATATTATAGATTGTGTCTTCTTGAGTCACCTCAGTTGCATATCCATAATATGTAAATGCATTTTCTCCAACATTCAATTCAGATGACAATTTAACAAAATCATCATAATGATAATCCTCTGTTTCGCAGATAGTAGATTTAACATCCTTTTTAACAACAGAATTGATACGTATATCACCTAAATGTAATTGAGATGTTACTGCAGAACGACATTCTGAATAGAATGCAAGACGAATAACTTTTCCACTATATTTAGACAAATCAACTTCGTAAACAGCGCCATCATAAGGAATAGCATTATAATCAAAATCAGCATTACCTTTGTTTGCCCAAACAAACTTATTGGTTTCAACCCAACTACGTCCATTATCATCTGATACAACAACATAGAACAAGTCATCAATATTACTCAAAGTTGAATCAGGCTTATGGACTCCATCATCATCAGTAAGTGCCAAATTAAACATGAGTCTATTTTCTCCTGTTGGCAATTCAATTGATGGAGAAAATATCCAACAATAAGGATTTGTTTCACGTGTTTGGAATGAGGTAACATACGTAGCCAAATGACCATCTTGAACAGTCCAACCAAGAGGACTTGTTGCATCTGTAATCATTGCACTACCTGTTTTGTCAAATATCTCAGTAGCACTTACACCACACGAACGTTGCCAATGACGAGGAGTAAATGATTTAGTCTTAAACGTACCCAACAATTCAGTAGAATACAAAGTTGAATAAGCCGTAATACAATTAGTAGCCGAAGACCATGCCGATTTGTTTGTTTCACCACAAACTTGTCGTGCTCTAATATAATAATCCTGACCTGGTAAAAGATTTGTCAATACAACAGGGAAAGTATCAATCATATCTGTACGCCAGATTTCACGGAAATCTTCATTAAGCGACAATTGCACTTCATAGCCAGATGCTCCATTAGTCGTTGCATTAAGACGAGCTGTAGTTGCTGTCGCATCTTCTACCATCATAGACGTAGGTGTCATACAATCAGAAACATAATCTACAACAACATCATCAATATATATCTGATTATTTTCATAACCATCATATAAGTCATTTTTGAACGTAATAAACTTACCTTTTGTTCCTTTCAACAACACAGAATGTTTACGCCAATAATTTGTTCCTTCCACATCATCATAAACGAACTGACCATGGGCCATGCATGCATCTTCTGTCGTATAAGGATATGACAACACTTGCAATGGAACAAAAGTAGAAGGATCATTAGGATTAGTCATTGTACCAACCGTAATCTTACGCGCAAAAACAGCATTAAGACCAGTGTGGTCAATATTGTCAGTACCCTTTATCGCTCCAAATGGACGCATCCAGAAAGTAACTTGCAACTCGTCATAATTTCCATCTATAAGTGGCAAAGAAATATAACCACCGACTTTCTCATCTGAATTTGAATAGAACTTCAAAGCATAACTTCCTGTACGTGCAATTTGATAAATACCACTTGTATATAAGTGAGGATATGAAAGAGTATTATCTTTAGTAAATGGGAACTCTGTAGCATTATCATGTCCACGAGTAAAACAATCAGGAACACGATAAGATGTATTAGGTTCACCATTTTCATAAGAAGGCAACAAATAACCCTCTTCTAACTCAAATGAAAATACTGTTCCTAGAGGTTTAGGATCACAAGGTGTAGTAAACTTATAAACTGCCGACCAGTGACTCAAATCTTCATTTCCATCACAATTAGCTTGAACATATATGAAATAGTCCGTATTAGCAGTTAAATTATCTATTCTTGCAACATTTGTAGTCACTGTACCAGAGTATGCTACATACTTAGAATCTGCCTTATCAGGATTTAATTCTTTTGTAAGAGCAACAACATTATAAGAAACTGGAGTATTGCCAACTGGTTGCCAACCTATTGATAGATATGTAGAATTTATATCTTCAATATCAAGTTTATATGGGTAAGCACAAGATGACTTTTCTATAAGAAGATTGTCAATAGCTGCAGACAAAGTATTCGAATTTGCAACATCATCATTTTCCCAATAAACTACAAAACGATAGAAACCTTCCATCTCTGGTGTAATCATGAATGTTTTAGAATAAGTACTCCAATAAGAAGTTGAATTAAACACACCACCATCACGACCCAAATCTATCCAATTTTCAGGGAACGATTGTTTTGCTGCTGAAAGCGTAATTACCGAACCATCAAAATTATAAACAATTCCACTTCCTTCTTCAAATTGTGACAATGCTGGAATCAAGAATACTCGCATATAATCAGTAGCATCTCCTCTTGCTTTCCAATCAAACGAAACTGTATAAACACCAGCATTCATATCAAATGTACGATATGCCCAAGTTTTTGTTGGTTTACTTGCATATGTAGCCGAATGCCCCTCATTAGAAGATATATAAAGCGAATCGGTATTATACCATTTATTTACAACCTCCGATTCTGACACTGAAAGTTTCCACAATTCATTTTCATTTTGATTATCAAATTTATTCTCGTATGGGAATACAGAAACAGGCACTTCAAAAGTTGTATATGTTTCGCACAACGACCATCCCGACACATCTGTTGCCGAACAATGAGCGCGAACATAGAAATCATAACTTGTGTTTGGTTGCAAATTATTAACTGCAAACGTAGTATTTGTTATTGTAACAAGAGTACCTGCCGATTCAACATCAAAACCAGAAACACCATACTTAACATCATATTTGATTGCACCCTCATGAGAGAATCCAAATTCTGCGTATGTATCACCGAGCGATTTCAAACGGAAATCTGTTGGTCGCTGACATGTAGGAATAAGCTCAACCAATACATCATCAATATAAAAACCACCCATAGTTCCGCTCTTATCTGTTACTTTTGCTCTATTGAGTGTATAATCAGCCTTAAATGCTACATGTTTTCCAACACCTGAATATTGTGATAAAGGAACCACAATATGGTCATATTGCAATGTACCATTTACCAAAATTGTATCAATAGGTTCAAATGTTTCTTCTATCTTAGCTCTTGTAGAGACATTAGATACTGCACCCACCACTATTGCACGTTGAGATTTTGCCACATCTGTATCTGGTTTATATTTAAATGATACTTGACAATCCTTCAAGTCATTAGTATTCAATTGTGGAGAAACTAGATAAGTTGTAATTGCAGCATCATTCGCATACAAATAAACTACTTTATTATCTCCTTTATCTAACGACAATGCTGGATAACGATATTGTTCCTCATTACCATCAATAATATAATAACCTATCCAATCTAGAGGATTAAAATATTCTCCTGTATAGCGATTTTGAGAGAAAGAATCATAATAAGGCAAATCTGCTATTGTCATTTGAGAAGTTGTAAAACACATAACAGTAGACCATTCGCCATATCCTCCATTTTCGCAAGAAGAACGAGCAATCACATAACAATCCGTATTTGGAGACAATCCATTAATATCTAATTTACCATCTGTTATATTTTGGATTTGAGCTGCATCAAATGCATCTGCCGAATTTTCGCCAACCACATACTTCACTTGATAAGGAGCTTTACCTCCGTACAATTGAAGATTTATGCTATTTGAATTAGACCCTACTTCTTTTACTTTAGGAGACACACACTCCGGAATAACATCAATAACCACATCATCAATGAAAACAACATTACTTTTAGCAAACTCTGATAAGAACATTACATATCGACCATACTCTCCATAAATATCTCCTTCATACTCATCAAAGCATACTTCATAATCTAATCCTTCACCTGGTTGTATCTTCAATGTTGCAACAATTTCTCGTGTTGCCATTTCATTAGGGTCTGAAACAATAGCTACAACTAATTGTCGTGCATATTGCGAAGATGCATAATTACCAACTGATGCATGGAATTTTACACGAAGACTTGAAATATCCTCAACATCAATTTCTGGAGTTATCGCATAAGCACCATTATCGCCAATTGTTGATTTCAACATCAACGAAGCTGTACCGCTATTAGAATATTCGCTTGAGCAATAAGGAATATTTGCTGCAGAAGCTCCTTCTGTCAAGTTTCCTACAATATAACAATTTGGTTTTGAACCTTGTCCTACTCCATAATAATCAAATGCTTCAATCAATTTGTCATTTACATTTATAAGATCACATTCTGTATAAAAATGACCAACAACCCAATCGCTTTGAGATGTCTCTGAACAAATTGCTTGCAAATAAAAATGATAAGGTCTGTTAGACTTAAGACCTGTGAGGCTATAAGATGTTTGTGAATATTTTTTCTCAACAACCAAAATATCACCTCCAACTGTTGCATTTACACATTCAACATCGGTCAATTCTCGAGCCGAAACTATCAAATTATAAGTAGTTACAGATGAAGACCAAGAGATTGTTGCTGTTTGTTTTGTAATATTAGACGCTGAAAGATTACGAGGTGAAGCACAAGGATTAACAGGAACATCTACATCACCTCCTCCTTGATTACCTCCCTTGTCATCATCATCATCATCATTATTATCGTCGTCATCATCATTATCATTACCTCCTCCCGTATTAGGGGCAACAGACACAACAACATTATCAATATAATTCATATTTGACTCACCTATAGCACGAATAGCAACATGCTTACCATTACCAATATATGATTCAAGATTTGACACATGTCTACTCCATGAATCATTTGGCTCAATAGTATCAACTGCAACAAACGTAGCTACATCCAACGGATCTGTCATAACTCCCACTTCAACTGCATGCGATGCAGAATCTGCAATCATATAAAACGCTATTTGAAGACGAGTTACATCTGCACTGAATTGAGGGAATGCAATATAACTACCACGACCCAAAACAAGTGACTTATCTCCAGTGAACTTAATTGTATTAGACAAATGTGGATAATAATATGTAAGACCTATACTATTATCTTCAAATCTCGTCTGTTTTGTATAAAGACAAGGCACAACAAATACATTACTTGATGCATCAACAAGCCAATCTGCATCATCAAAATCCATAGTATATGGAACATTCTCTACCTGAGGACAATCTGTTTTAAACGATTGTGGCAATGACCAAACACTCAATGCTCCCTCACAATTCGATTGCACATAATAATAGTACGTTTTTTTACCTGTATTCAATCCTGTTATTGTAACTGAATTTTTGGTTGTATTTTGCTTAACAAAATATTGATCACGAGACAAATCTTCTATTTCGTCAGCCGAATACTCTTTTGTAGTTACCAATACATTCCAAGAAGAAGCGCCATTATTTTTCCAAGATATAGTTGCCTTATCTGCCTCAACGCTAGCCTTAATATCTGTAGGTTCAGCACAAGCATTGCTTTCATAGAAACGAACATCATCAATCCACAAATGCGACCATGCATTTGTGTAATCATAAGCCAATTTTATAGCAAAGAAACGTCCTTCAAACTTATATTGACTCAAATCATAGGCAAAAGAAAGATAATTTGCCTTAGTCATATTAGCAATAGTTATAGTATCTATTGGTTGGAATGATTCAACATCGTTCGCATCAGACACTATACCAACTGCAAATGTTGCTGGTTCTATAAGATGTCGAGTTGCATAGAAACTAATTTTTGTTTGTGTTGGATTCATCATCTCTGGGAAAATTATCATTTGATAATCTCCTGCTTTACGAATTTCCATATGCAATTCCCATTGCGAACGAGACTCTTTGCCCCACCATTGCTCTGTACTTTCTGGGAATACAGAGTTACTTGACAATGTCAATAATCCATTTACCAATTTATATGTAGATTTTCCTGGATTATAATATGTTGACAAATCAAATGTATTGATATCAAATGTAACTGTTGTTGGATAACTATAAGCTTTTTCTGGCATCAACACTTTCGCTGGATTACTCCAAGCTCCTGTATCATTAAGATTTATATGACGACCATAAACATAGTAAGTAACCCAAGGGAATAAACCATCTACACGACAAGGTGCCGAATCAAACACCTTACGAGCAACAACTTTCTTATTATCTATTTTTGATGTATTCAATAAGACATTAGAAACAACCACTTCATATTGAGCTGATTCTTCCTCCAAGAAATTCACATCCAACGCTTCTGCAGCAGGCAAACCTACCTTAATTTTAGCTTTTGGTGTAGTAGGTATTTCTTCAACTAACAAATTATCTATAACAAAAGCATTCGTTCCATCCTTAAACTCCGACATAAATGTTATATACTTACCATCTCCCTCATAATTTTCAAACGACACCATAATCTCCTCAAAATCTGCCACTGATTTAATCTCAACAGTATCAACAGGCACAAATGTTTTCTTATTTGATGGGTCTGTCATAACACCAACCATAATTTTACAAGAATTACCCATTGGCACTAAACCATCAGTTACATAGTTTATGGTCCAAAACGAAAGCTGTACACGTTTTATACTATCTATATAAATTTCTGGGATACAAATATAAGAATATGCTCCTTTACCAATAGCCGTCTCCGTGTTCAATGCTCCTTGAAAGAAAAGAGCACTAGTCGAGTCTGGCGAATATTTCAATCTATCACTTCTTGTTTGGTGTGTGTTTACAAAAGGAGGTACCGCCTTATTTCGAGACGAATAAGCAAACCAATTCTCAACTGATGACGTTGTATTCTCAATATAATCCATATTAAAGTCTTCATAATATGGAAGCATCAACATATCTGAAGTTTTAAACTGACAACCATCACTCCAATCACTATTTTCCCCAACACACTCTGATTGCACATAGAAATAATATTCTGTTGCTGGATAAAGATTTGGAATCTCAAAAGAATATTCAGCTCCATCTACCTTATAATCTTTTATTTCTGCATCTGTCGATTCAACTCCCAATAACTGACGAACTGTCAATGGCTTATTCGATAATCTTACATTATAATTCAACGCATCAAACGAGCCAGCCCACTCTACTGCGGCCGACGTACCTGTAATTTTCCCAACTGCAAGATTAAATGGTTGTGTACAATTAGGTATAGAACGAACCTCTACATCATCAATAACAACTCCTCGTCCTAAATTATCTTTTGCTTCAAATGCCAATTGATAAGTGCTTGTAGGCACAGCCAAACGAATAGTATCGCGTTGCCAACCAGAAGAATAGTTACTATATGTTTTCAAAGTAACCCAATTGCTTTTAGACGTACGACGATACAAGATTTTCAATGTATCAAAATCGCCAGCCCATTTTTCTTGCGCATAAGAAAAACACAAAATAGGTTGAAAGACTTTCGACAAATCTAATTCTGGCAAAATCAATCGAGTAACATATGCTGTCGTTTGATTTGTATTATTACGAAAAGCTACACGTCTAGAACCACTTACAGCTCCTGACGGATTTATCAAATTCCCTGATTCTACAATCCAATTATAATTACCATAAACTTGTTCTTGACTCCATGTTGATGGCATTCCTTTCTCAAAGTCCTCAAACAAAATAACAGTTTTATCTTGAGCTTTAAGAGGATGTGCAATACATAATGCACAAAATACTATTAATAACAAGAATATCTTTTTCATAATCATTCAGTAATAATAATTTTAGTTGTAAATATTTCAGTTAAAGTTACGACTTGCAACATATAAACACCTGGCAAAGATACTGCTTTTATTGCATCATTATCTGATGCAATACACTGTGTATCTACTAATTGACCTGTCATGGTATATATATTCACAATCGCTTCATTCGTATTTGCCACAAAAATAGACTCACCTGCCTTAACAATAGTATTTACTACATAAGGGTCTAACGAATAAACATTATCAACAGGAGTTCCCCCTCCAGGACAGATTTCACAAGAACGCATCACTACGCCGTCATCCACACGTCGCGCTTCAAGATAGTAACATTCCGAACCAAAAGTTCCTCCATTCAAATAATAAAACGCTTTATTTTCATCTGGAATAAGAACACCATCCCTATACCATCTATATTCATCAAATTCATATCCGCCATTAGCATCTGAATTCAAAACTGATATAAGGTTACCAAATTTAGGCTCTAATATTTTCGAACTATAATATACATCAAACGCAACTGTCAATATAACATCACCACAAGAAGAAACTGTATCTCCAAGAATAATATTCGCTGTATAATGATTTGGGCGACAATTATTTGGCAATGTTATTTCAAACGTCTGTTCTTCAGCATCGACATCAATATTATGGACATCAACAAAACCTGCACTACGAGCAAGACTATCAAACTCTACCGAATATATAAATGGTGAACGTGCGCCTGCAACCAATTCATAATCAACAAACAAAATACTATCATCTGCACACAACCATCTATAATCATCACTTATATTCGCAGCTAAAGGCTCCATCTTTTCTAAGTGTAAAATCACAACACTATCACATCTCAAAGAATCATTACTTTGCAATTTCACTTCATAAACACCAGTTGAATCAAATCGATAATTACCAATAATATATGGGTCAAGACTACATAACGTATCATACACCACAACATCTTCAATTCTTGGTCTCACCGTAAGATGAAGTGTCGTTATACTATCACATCCCCAAATATTAAGAACAGTATCACTATAGGTTCCCGATGTCATAGCAAAATTACCACCTAAAATAACATAATCACCCCAACAAATTTCCTTACTCAACTCAATATTATGTCCATGGATTTCAGGTACATCAATAACTGTATCTAAAACATCTATACACTGTTCATCCTCAAGAAAAGCTTTCAATTGAACCTTCAATTGACCTCCTTCATTAGGCATAATATATTTAGGACTCACCAAATCTGTCCTCGTAATACTACCATTAAATTCAAACTCCCACTCATAATGCGCACAACGCTTACCTTCAATGATAGAATCCGTATCATTGATTTTTACATAAACATAACTTTTATTCTCAAATTTAAGAATATTATTACATCCTGCAGGTTGCCACAAAGCATTAAATTCTGCTTTAGGGAATTGTGGAATAACAGCAGAACTTAACACAAAGTTACAGTCTGATTTGTCAATATATGTTACCTTACAATAATAAGTTGTTGTATCTCCGGCAAGAACATCAATGCTTTGTGCTGTAGTTGGCTTAAAGCTTGTATTCTCATTATTATACCAATAATATTTAAATCCAGAAGGTGCTTCAAGCGAAACTGTATCACATCCCTCACTACGTATAGTAGCATCAATACAATCAAGCGTAAAGTAAGCATAACCACCATGCTTGCCCAAAGTACAATCTTGTGTAGTCAACTGAATTTTTATTTTCTGCCCTTTACATGAACGCAAATCAATACCTATTGTAGTCCAATCTTTCCAAACGAATTTCACACCTAAAGAAGGAGAATATGTTTTCCATTCTTCAGGGTCTTTCGTAGGAGAAAAGAATGCCTCTCCACAGGCATGCTCTGAAATTGAAGTTCCATCTTCTTTCAATATTTCAAGTCCAAAATATGGGTCATACGCTGCACCGTGTCCTGGGTTTTCAAGCACAACAGCATATTTCATCAAAAGCACTAAATCATCTTGAACATCAAACTCGTATGTTATACGCTCTGCTTGAGAACCTGCATTCTGATTTCCTAAACGCACTGATGCAATCTCATCCGAAGGCACCATCAACAAACGATTTCCTGTATTAGGGTCATACATTCCTTGAACCCAACACGCAATATGACGAGCATCTACATTATTACCTCCAGTAGATGGTGCTGGAACTGCAGGATAAAATTTATATGCACCTGGGTTTGACAACGGATTTTCAATCGCACCGCCAATCTCACAAGTAACAATCTCTGGATTATCTAAAGAAACGAAGTCAAAACAGTGGTTTTCAGGACACCACACCACAACAGTATTTAAATAAACGTAGGCACTTGTATCCGGACCAGCTATTGCACGCACCCTCAAATCGTATGCCCCCTCTGGCATATCTTCCCACGTGAATGAAGGATTATCCACCTCGCCATCAATATCATATACATTATTCCAATATTTAGAACCAAGAGGCTTATAACCACACTCATAAATAGGAGCAAAACCTTCCCACGAAAAATTGATTGTTCCACAAGATGCATCTGCTTTCAAATTTTCAGGTTTTGGACACATGGCTGATGTTATCTGAATATTATCAATACATGCACCCAATGGATTAGCTATTGTTGTATCTTGGTTGAAATTCACCCAAACAAAAGCCAATTGCATCTTACGTCCAGCAATAACACTTGTTTGAAATGAGGCATTAGTCCAAGTTCTTTTGTCTGACAACGAAGCAAACGTACCATCAACTGTTGTCAATGGCATACAAAAACGACTAAAAATTTTAGGAAAATAACCAATTGTATCGTTTGACTCTAAAGACTCACCATCCATGGTATATCCATCTGGCAATAAACACACAAATAAATCCGAAATCGTAGCATAACCACCAGATTTCCAGTCAAACGAAATATCATAATTACCAGTTGCCAATTCGAAAGTTCTAGACACGACAACTACGTTAGGCTCTGACGAATATTTTGCTGACAAACCGTCATCCGAAGATATGTAAAGCGACTGATAACCTTCATTATATTCAAGATTACCAACCACCCATTTGTCTGTACAATAATTTCCCCTACTACCCGAATTCAATGTCCAATTATTGATTTCTGAATCATCCTTTTCGAAACCAAACTGATAAGGAACATTAATAATTTGACCATGCACAATGCCCAACACAAAGTGCAAAGACAAAAATAATAATAAGACTTTTTTATGCAACATAACTAAAAACTGAAAATTAAAAATTAGAATCAAAGAACTATTCGCTCAATAAAACGTCTTCCGTCTGCGAAAATAAATTCAAATATATAAAGACCTGAATTGTTTCCTAAATTCAACACGTTTTCGCCTTTATCAACGAAATACTCTCCAATCAATAAGCCCACTGACGACCAAACTCTAACTTGTGCCGTTTCCGACGCTTTCACATTTACTTGCGATGGAGCATTTGTTCCAAACACAACAACTGAATTGCCACTTACATCTCCAAATTGAACAGGTTTGATAGCACAAACCATCTCTTGCACACCATCATCACGTGTAAGCAACACAGAATATTCTGCATTAAAATCCAATTCTTCATACAGTATTGACGAAGTCGCACCTTCAATAGGGGTATTATTTTTGTACCATTGATAAGCCACAAACTCATAATTACCTCCATTGTAATCAGCATTTTTCACAGCCAACACATCATTCCATCGCTGAGCAATAACACTCTCTGGATAATAAACATCTATCAACACATCAATATCTTCTCCTCCACAAGCCAATTCTCCAAACGACAATGTTGCTTTATATCTATTAGGCTTAACTCCTTTCAACATTGGAACAACCATTGCACCACTCTCTGGCAACAAACCTTCTACCGAAGCCTCAGCCATTGCGGCATCTTTAAACTTAACGGCAAATTCCAATAATTTACCAGACTCTTCTACGTATGGTATTATTATGTTATCATCATCAGCACACACCGATATTACACTATCTATTCCAAGCACCAACGACTCGTTTACAACCATATCCCACAATATAGAGTCGCAACCCAAAGAGCTCTTCTCTGAATATACACCTGTTTTTGTAACTTGAACTCCATCTATAATACGTACATCCGTACTACAAATAGTATCATACAACGTAGTATCTTTCAATACATTCAAATACAACAATGTAATATTGTCGCAACCATATTCTGTAGGGATAGTATCTGAATATTCTCCTGTTGCAAAATAACTATTTTCTCCCAATTTATATGATTCACCCGGACAAATTGTTGCATGTATTGTATCACGCATATCCGTAACATTTGGCAATTCAAATTCAAATGTCTTCATCTCCATACACTTTCCTCCGCCTATCGATGCTTTCAATATGGCAGTGAATTTACCTCCTGTTGCAGGATAAACATGTACAGGATTTAGATTCGACGACGTTGCTCCATCTCCAAAAACCCACACTATATCACAATCCTCGCCTGAATTTATATTATTTCCAGCTGCGTCTTTTTTAGAGACATAGCTCTTATTCTTAAATTCAACCTTATTCATACACTCTTCTACGTATGGACGACACTCTCCATCTGCCACTGGATAGCGTTGTAATCCCGATGTCTCCAACGTATAGTAACACTCTGTTTTTGTTGGTTGAATAACATCAAGACAGTATGTAGCAGTATCTTTAGTCGAAATCACATACGTTTGTTCTGTCGACAATGTCACTTCCTTATCCATCTTTTTGTACCAACGATACTTAAATCCATCAGGACCTACCAATGTATCGTTCTCTACATCACCACATGCCGTACTTTTTATTTGACCATCCGAACAATTAAGCGTAAAATAAGCATATCCATAATGACCCAACTCTGCACAATCGTATGTTGTCAAACGCACAACAACCTCTTCGCCATGGTGTTCACGAAGATTAATAGACACCGTAGTCCAATCTTTCCACCAACCTGTATTAAATTTATGCCAACCATCCTTTTCCGAGGTATTTTTACCTGCTGTAAACTTCGCCTCTCCACAACCTTTATTACTAATTGGTTTTCCATTCTTCATCACCTCAAGCTCAAATTTTGGTTGCCATATCTCATTATGATCTGGGTCTTGTAACACTACTGCATATTTCAATATCAAAACAGCTGAAGTCGAAGCATCAACTGTATATTTATATTCTACTCGTTCTGCCTCACCCCCTGTATTCCAGTTTCCAAGACGCACCGAAGCCACCTCACCTTCTGGCACTGTACGCAATCCTCCATCTGTACGTGGGTCCACTTCATTCAAATCATAATGCACTGTATGGCGACTCTCCATGCTTTGATAACCCAAATCAACCAAACTTGGTGTAAATCCAACCCCCTGACCACTACCATCACTATTATTTGGATTAGGACCTGTATAACAATTTTGTGTACTAAGACTCATAAAATCAATACAACGAACACCTGGGTAATAAATAAATTGTGAAAGAGACACCCATGTACCACTAATACCCTCGCAATGCGCGCGTACATAATAAGTACACATACCCTCTTCCACTCCTTCTACTACCACAAACGTATCTCTCACGCTCTGATACTCTTTCCACTTTCCTGTGCGTGAATTATAACAACGCACATCGTACGATTCCGAATCACCACTCCACGAGAATGTCGCATCAAGGTCATTCACCTCAAGGTTCAAATCGTATGGCTTATGACAATAACCCACTGGCATAAGCAAAATATTATCCACACATGCCGCTGGTGGATAACTTCCATTCATCCCATTACGCCAAGCAAAAACAAGGTGATGTGGTGTTCCATCTGTCTTAATAATATCCACTACAGTGTTCCAATCCGATTGCGACAATTTAGCCGATTTACGTCCAAATTTCAACGCCTTCGACTCGTCAAACCACTTTGGCAACGATGAGTTATTCACAGAAACAATGTTCTCTGTCGTTGGCAACCAAAACACATAAAGCCCATCCTCATCACTAATCGAATCTTGCCAACCGCCAGCACGCCAATCAAACGAAAACTCATATTCACCAGCTTTCAATAAATCGAACGTACGATAAGAAACAACTGTCAATCCTGTTGCCTCATAATCATTCGATTTACCATCTTTCGACACAAAAAAACCACAATCTCCACCATTCGATCCTAACTTACCAAAATACCACTTATTAGCACATTGTTCACCACGAGGCCCAGCATTAACCTCCCAGTTCTCATGTTCAGTCGGATCTTCAAAATCACACTGATAAGTAAAAATACTATCTTGACAATACGCAAAACCCAATGCACATTGCACCATCAATAATAAGATGAATCTTCTCAATTTCATTTTCGAATTCTATATTTCAATTATTGCAAAAAATTCTCAACTCCCAACTCTCAATTCTCAACTCTTATTCCACTCCTTTCTTCACACGTGTTTTCTTCCAAGGAATAGTAACATCATTTTTCAAACAATTACACTCTTTTGGTTTTGGCATTTCAAACATAATAGACGCTTTCACACCAACAAACCACGCACGAAGAGTTGTCGCTCGGTCATAATTAACAAACTTATTCTCTCCTTTCGCTGTATTAAATGATCCAGAAGAAATTCCAAGAGGTATAGTCGAGTAGAACGAGTTCACACTCTTAAAGAAATCAGGCAAATCCTCAGGAACAAAACCATCCAACGACTCATAGTTAAACAACTGTTCTGCTGCATCTCTATTATTATATGCCGATAACATACCCAATTCACCAACCAACGCAAACTTAAATTTCAAACGACCACTCTTTGCAAATTCTTGTTCTAATCCTTGCCAACCAATCTCAATCATAGGGTTAACTTGTGGAAGATTAACAAAGTTAGCATCATGCGATTGCACGTCTGTCAATGGCAACTCCTTATAAATACCCATGATAGGCATTTTATCATCATAATACAAGTTACAATCTGCAAAACCAAAGTCACCACCAACTGTATTATACAAGCTAAAGCCCAATCTCGCACCAGCACCAAAATAAAATCCCGATTCTGCTTTATAACCCATCATAATAGGCATTGTAACATAAAGGTTCATCTGACGCTCTGCCCAGTTGATGACTGTGTACTCTACGTCTGCTGCCTCTGGCTGACGGTCACCATCCATCACACTCTCAATACGGTGAATACTATCTGTATGGTGCAAACCACCCGACAACACTTGACCTTCCAATCCTAAACTAATCCAAAAGCCACGTGCATGTTGAAATTCATAACCAAAACCCAATGTTCCACCCAAAAAAGGAGTAATATTCAACGAGTCTGGATGCAAAACTATCGGACGTTTATCATCAAGAAAATTGGCATCTTCAGACAATATACTTCCATAACCCGGCATCATAGCGAAACCCGACGTACCTCCCGCCAACGAAATAGTGATGTAATGAGAATTACGAGAGCCTAAATTAGGATCGCCCTTTTGCGCTGAAACACAAAAAGTTAAAAACAGAAAAGACACAACAAGCAAATACTTGCTCAAAGAAAGAACTTTCATAGTGGATTAAGATTTATTTTATTTTTATATTATTTTTCACAATTATTAACATAACAAAACTAGATATAATCAAGCAACCTACACAATAGCACGCAAAATTACTAAAAAAAATCCAAATAACAAACACTTTACAACAAAAACTTCAAAAAACGAAAACATCATATCAAAAAATAATAAAAATTTCATGTTAACAATACCAATTCTTCATTCCTCATTCCTCATTACTCATTCCTAACTCCTTCTTATCTACAACATACTATAAATATACTATAAATATAGGATAAATATACTATAAACATACTATAAATATACTATAAACATACCATAAAGTAACCTTCATATAAAACA
Source organism: Paludibacteraceae bacterium (assembly GCA_017550055.1). Lineage (GTDB taxonomy): Bacteria > Bacteroidota > Bacteroidia > Bacteroidales > Paludibacteraceae > Aphodosoma. The sequence goes on along the minus strand of JAFYMM010000083.1, from coordinate 771 downwards.
CAAACATATATTGCACAATTGAAAAAAAATATGTACCTTTGCAAAAATATTTTTAACATTTTTTTAGAGCAAACTCTAAAAGATGTTTTTCACCTTATTAAAACACTTTTTTATCAATTTTTTTAAAAAACTTTTCAATCATGAAAAAACTTACTCTTTTCCTCATGGCGTTATTGTTCGCAATCACGTCAAAGGCAGAAGTTACTGCCACTTGGAGCATTGAAGAAGGTGCTACAATCGCAGCCTTCACAGATGTTACAGTTACCTTCTCAGGTGTCGACTCTGTAGGTCGTAAATTAGACGGTGTTGAAGTTACTGGTGTTGTATCTAGTACATCATCTGTTAACATTCTTCACGCTCTTAACGAAGACGGGACTACTAAATCAAGTAGCAAAATGAACAATGCACGTAAAGACTTATCTGTTACTTACACTGCAACTACAACACTCACTGATGGCAATTATCGCATCGTCCTCCCAGCTGGTGTAATAACATTCAACCCTCGTCGTAAAGATGCAAATAACGTCAGCCTCCCTGTTGTTAAAAACGACAAAGAATTCGTTTTGAACTTCACTATCAATGGTAATGCTGCAGGTGAAGAAGAAGAAGAAGTACAAACAGACACTGCTACAGTTACAACTAAGTCTGAAGTTATCACTGCATTAGGCAAAAAATCAAAAGTCGTAGTATTGTTCAAAAACCTCAAACCAGTAACTAAAGCTTCAAGCTCTGGCTACTATGATGACTATATGCCTGATGCTACTACTAAAT
>JAFYMM010000082.1 GCA_017550055.1 Paludibacteraceae bacterium | reverse complement strand
GATTTTAATTGAGACTGTGATTGTGTTAGAATAAATACACCAAATCCAAACAAAAAGATTACAAATAAAAACAATTTTGATTTCATAACAAACATATTCAATAATTACACATAATTTATAAATACAAAGTTACATATTTTTATTAAATCTAAAAAATAAAAACACAAAATTCTCAATAGACAAAAAAACTCTCAACCAATCCGACTAATTAAACCCTAATAAATATTCTCCCTAAACTCCCCCAATCCTATTCTCCTAAGGACACACGAAGTAGTAACACTAAGTTTGCATTCGAAAGCGAACGCAGTTCGCACCAATCAAACAAAAACAATAAAATATTTTGGTAGCCCAGATTGATTTCGTACTTTTGTTGTAAAAAAGAGAAGTCAACCTCCTATGGATGTAAAATAAGTTTAGTAACCAGTTCTTAGAAACTAACCGCGGTTAAATACATCCATAGGTTGGCAACCTAAGACGAAATAGAATGTTAGGCTCTGAGCCTATTTAGTGTTTGAGTCAAAGGAAGCCAATGGTCAACTTCCAATAAAAGCGACTCAAAGTTATGAAAAATTATTTTATTGGCATCGATTTTTCAAAAAAAACTTTCGATGCAACAGTGTTAAAAAAGGATGAGCCTTGCGGACTCGGTGTACATCAAGTATTTAACAACACAGAAAGTGGAATTAATAATTTCAAGAAATGGATTATTAAAACAACTGAAACGAACAAAAAAGAGAGTATTTTAATTTGTGGCGAAAACACAGGTGTTTATAGTAAATTAGTGAGTGATTCGCTTTCGAATTTGGGCTATTCAATATGGCTTGAAAGCGCATTACAAATAAAAAGAAGTCTTGGTTTAACACGAGGAAAAAATGATAAAAAAGACTCTCGTGATATTGCCGAATACGCAATTAGACATAACGATAAATTCAAGCAACACATACCATTAAGTAAAGAATTAGAAGCTTTACATGTTCTTTTCTCTCAACGTCGTTTATTTGTGTTACAAAAAAAATCTTTATCTGCTCGCTCTAAAGAACTTAACGATAAATATAGTAGTAATTCTTTACTATCTAGCAGTCACAAATGTGACGATAGATTAATTAAATTTTATACTGCTGAAATTAAAAAAATCAACGATCAAATGTTAAAAATAATCAATCAATGCGAAGAATTAAAAGCTAATTATGACATCCTAATAAGCATGAAAGGTGTAGCACTAATAAATGCCGTAGCACTGCTTATTTACACCAATAACTTTAAGCGTTTTGACTTTAATGCTCGCCGTATTTGCTCCTATTGGGGCATTGCACCATTTGCCTATCAATCAGGAACCAGTCTAAATGGCACCCCTCATGTATCAAAATATGCTGATTCTTATTTGAAAGGTTTACTATCTGAAGCCGTAATTTGTGCAATTCGGTTCTGCCCTGAAATAAGAAATTATGCTCAAAAACTCGCTGCAAAAGGAAAACACCCAGCAATAATTAAAAATAATTGCAAAAATAAAATGATACACATTCTCGTAGCAATGGTGAAAAACAAGACCTTATATGGCGAAATAAAAAAAACTAAAAATTAAACAAAAAAACTTTCGTTTTTCTTGCATATTAACATAGAATGCCGTGGGTAATATTGCACAAGCAAGTTACCTACGGAAAAAAGAAACACTCCTATAAGGCTTCGAAGATACCTCACGTAGTAGTAACCGTAGGTGGTCGAGCGAAGCGAGCCACCTACGGACATACAAAAAAGAGTCCATTCTTTCGAATAAACTCTCTAAAAACAAAGAAACCCCGAAGAACTAATCTTCGAGGTTTCTGAAAAACGGCGGCGACCTACTCTCCCACGATGCAACGCAGTACCATCGGCGCGAGTGGGCTTAACTTCTCTGTTCGGAATGGGAAGAGGTGGAACCCCACTGCTATAACCACCTAAATATCTTTTTAATATCTTGGCATAATGCGGAGAGAAAAATTATCAAACTTTCTAGCAGTTGAACTTAATAAGCTCTCTAAAAGAAGTTATCGGGTAATTAGTACGGCTCGACTTTGACATTACTGCCTTTACATCTACCGCCTATC
>JAFYMM010000081.1 GCA_017550055.1 Paludibacteraceae bacterium | reverse complement strand
GTCGGCGGCAATACATCCAGGATTTACGCCTACTTGTATGCGGCGTATCTCCTTGAAACTATCTAAATCAACCACACTCACGCTGTTGTCGTAGAAAGGATTGTCGAGGCCGCCTGAGTTGCTGACGTAGAGTTTGTTGTTGCACACGGTGAGGTTGTCGGGATTGTTGCCACATTGAGCCCAACCATCTATTTCTAACGTGGCAGTGTCGATGCGAGCCACCCAACCATCGAAACAGCTCACGTATGCCTTATTTTTGCAGAATGTAACGTATCGTGGTTGGCGAGCTACGCCATCTTCGTTGAACAGAGCTATGCGCTTGATGGATTGGTGGGAGAGGGCATCTATCACCTCCAATTGACTCGAAATATTCACAGTGATATAAATCTTCGAACCATATAGTTTCATGTCGTTGCCCGTATCGCCCAATCCACGACCATTTGTGCTACGGAAGTGGTCGTAGTCGATATCGCCCGTTTGCAGATTGACCAACGCCAAAGTGCTGTTGTTCATGTTGAATAGCCCCTCGCTAAGCACCAATAGTCGAGTCGTTTCGGTCGAATCGTTCCATATCGGCTCGCGTGGCACATCGTACATGTCGTTGCAACCGACAAGTAGCAGAGTGAGTAGTATTATGATTAGGTATTTCATATCTATTTAATTAGTTTTAGACATAATGACATAAAAACATATTTTTTTCTTGCATAATGGTCTTGTTTTTGCTCCGCAAAACCTCGACTCTAATGACATATTAAATAAATGTAACTTCAAATATGTCATTTATTTGCCAAGATATGCCATAGGCATATACTAAAGAGAATAAGGATTATGTCTTTATGTCATTCTGTCAAAAAAAAGAGATTAAAATTTCCAATACAGAGTGCCACGCCAACTGCGACCAGGCATAGGGAAATAGCGCACGACGCAGTAGTTCACGTTCGTGAGGTTGAGGCATTCGAGGTTGATGCCGAGGCGGTGGTCGTGGCGTATGTCAAATTCGTGGCTTGCCGAGAGGCTATGGTCGAAATAGCCCTCTACGCGATTTTCAGTATAGTTTTGATTCACAGCATAGCGGTGTCCGCTCCATACGAGCGAATAATTGAGTGAAAACCAAGGAGTTTTTATCCCTGCATTGCCCGAACCTGATATGCGAGGCGTGTAGGGTATTTGGTGGCGATAGTCGCGGTCGTCGGGGTTGGTTACGTTCAACGCTCTGTTGTAAGTGTATGTAGCACCGAGAGTTATCTGCAACTCTTTGCATGGTGCTATCGCTATATCGCCCGTGAAGTCCAGCCCCGTAATCGACACACGCCCATAGTTGAGCATAGTCCATGTATAGATATTTTTGGTAGGGTAGGCAACTATTTTGTTGCGCACGTCGTTGTGGTAGATGTCGCACGCAAGCGAGAGGTGAGGCACATAGCGAGTGATTGCACGGTTGAACGTTAGCCCTATGTTGTATTGGTTTGTGGTTTCGGGCAGTAGGTCGCGATTGCCCACCTTGCCATAGTATAGGTCGTTGAATGTAGGTAGGCGGAATATGTTTTTATAGAATAGGCGTATGCGGAAGTCGGTTGTGGCGATTGGTTTGAACGATAGGCTGACGTATGGCGATGCCTTAAATCGCTCTTGCCCACTGCTTTGGTCAGCCATCATGTCTTTAGTCGCAGTGAGCAGTACGCTTGCCGTAGCTATCACCCAATTATTTACATATTTGCCAGCGAGGGCAGTCAATGAGGTGTAGCGTGTAGGAGTGGAGAAAGAGGAGTTAGATGTTAGTAGCGAGGCTATTGAGGCATCTTGCGAGAGGTTGAACGAGAGATTCGGGAGCGGACGATAGAGGAGGCTACCGCTGAGGTAACCCTCATGCTGATGATATATGCTCTCATCTTTGCCCTCCGAGCCGAGATACATAGGGTCGAGATAGTGCGTGTAGGAGTAGTTGTATTTAGTGTTGAGTTGCAGAGCAAGTTGATAACCAAAATTGCGCTCGTAGTGGCCTTGTAGGAATGCTGAGCGGTCCCAAAGGCGTTGACTGCTGAAATTCTGTGTATTATAGAATATCGTAGCACCAGGCAAACCACGTTCCGACTGATAGTAGTAGCCTTTTACATAGCCATTTTGCACCGAATCAGAGCCGTGCAAAGTCATCTCGGTGCGTAAGTTCTGCACGTCGGTGTTTTGGCGCAGTTCGGTGGATGTGCTGTCGGTTGAGCCTTCGCCATAGTGCATCACATACGGGTATCGACCGTGCGCACTCATCCATTCGCCATTGGCGGTGAGCGAGAGTTTGTTGCTGAGTTTGCCCGCAATGAATAGCGACGGGTTGAGTAGTCCGAATGAGCCACCTTTCATCTGCACTTTGCCATTGACTGAGCGAGAGGCGAATCGTGGAGCCATGGTTGTGATATTCAGCACAGCCGCCGAGGCATATTGTCGCGCAGGTTGGAATATTTGGTCGCTCTGTCCATTGCTGAGCGAGAGTTGGTCGATGTTGTCGAGCGAGAATCGGCTGATGTCTATCTGTCCGTTTTGAGCATCGTTGATAGCGATGCCGTCGTAGCTCACAGCCGTGTGGCTTGCACCTAAACTCCTCACCGACACAGTCTTTAGTCCGCCAATGCCGCCATAGTCCTTCACCATCACACCGCTGAAATGCTTCACTGCATCAGCCACCTGCATGGCGTTGATTCCTTCTAAAGCTTCGCTTGTGAGGATTTGCAGAGGGGCAGTGGCACGAGTAGTTTTCGAGGTGTACGAGCTTTCCACAACCACTTCTTCGAGTTCTTGCGAT
>JAFYMM010000080.1 GCA_017550055.1 Paludibacteraceae bacterium | reverse complement strand
GTTGTTGAAACCTATTATCCATAACGAACATAATGCAACTGCAGTGCTTGAACATCGCACTGAAGATGAGTTGATTAAGTGGTATGAGCGAGATTCGCACGAATTGTATAATGTGTGTGCTGATGACCATTGTCAACGCTATCAAGGCATTACGCGAGCTCGTACGGAGAATGTGCGTCTTGCGATTGAGGCAACACGAGGGTTGGTGCTTACATCGCACGGGCAGATTTGTGATGCTCGTTTCTCTAAATCGTGTGGCGGTGTGAGTGAGTTGTTTGAAAATTGCTGGGCAGATGAACATTACTCATATTTGGAAAGAGTGGTGGATAGTCAATCGCTAACAGTCAATAGTCAACAGATGGATTTGACCGTTGAGGAGAATGCTGAGGCTTGGATTCGTGGTGAGTATGATTCGTTCTGTAATACCCATGATAAAGAGATTCTTTCGCAAGTGTTGAATAACTATGACCAAGAGACTACGGACTTCTATCGTTGGAAGGTGGAATATACTACTGAGCAACTTTCGGAGTTGGTGGCACGCCGTTCGGGTATTGATTTTGGTACGATTATAGCTCTTGAGCCAGTTGAGCGTGGTGTGTCGGGAAGATTGACACGTCTTCGTATTGTAGGTACAAAGCGAACTATGATAGTTGGTAAGGAGTTGGAAATACGTCGATGGCTCTCGGAATCGCACCTTTATAGTTCGGCGTTTGTGGTGGATAAGATGGAGAATGGATTTGTGTTGACAGGTGCAGGTTGGGGACATGGCGTAGGATTGTGTCAGATAGGTGCTGCTGTGATGGGAGCAAAAGGCTATAAATATGACGAGATATTATATCACTATTTTGTTGATTCACAATTGAATGTATTGTATAAATAAAAAATAATATGGAAAAAAGAATTTCTCCTTGGTTTTGGATACCAACGCTTTATTTTGCGCAAGGTATTCCTTACTTCATTGTAAATAACATTTCTGTTATGATGTTTACAAAAATGGGTGTCCCTAACGGCGATATGGCTATGTTTACGTCGTTGCTTTATCTTCCTTGGATGATTAAGCCATTTTGGAGCCCATTTGTAGATATATTCAAAACAAAACGCTGGTGGACAGTCGTTATGCAAATTGTGATGACTGTGGCTTTTGTGTTTACAATATTCTCTATCCCAACTCCAACGGCAGAGATGTTAGCTTCGCAATCGACTCCAATTAGTATGTTCTATGTGACGCTTATACTCTTTGTTGTTACAGCGTTTGCTTCGGCGACTCATGATATTGCAGCCGATGGTTTTTATATGCTTGCATTGAAACAAAGTGACCAAGCTGCTTTTGTTGGTATACGTAGTACATTTTATCGTCTTTCGTCAATTTTTGGACAAGGTGTGCTTGTGGCTCTTGCTGGTCTTATTGAGAATAATACAAACAACATTCCAATGTCGTGGCGCATTACAATGATTGTTACAGCTGTGATATTTGCAGTTTGTTCTCTTTATCATACATTTATGCTTCCACGTCCGACAGCAGATACATCTTCTTTGAAAGATGAAAAGCCAACAGTGGGTGCTATTTTCATGGAATTTGGACGTACATTTGCTACATATTTTAAGAAATCAGGTGTTTGGTTGGCTATTGTTTTTATGCTACTTTATCGTTTGCCTGAAGCTTTCCTTATAAAAATGTGTATGCCATTTCTTGTTGCTTCAAAAGAGATGGGGGGACTTGGACTTTCTACTGCTGAAGTGGGTGTTGTGTATGGTACGATAGGTGTATTATTCCTTACTATTGGTGGTATTCTTGGTGGTTTGTTTGCTTCGAAATTGGGGTTGAAAAAATCACTTTGGACAATGGCAGGATGTATGACTTTGCCATGTCTTACATTTGTTTATTTAGCAGTATGTCAACCAGAAAATCTTGTTCTTACATCTATTGCTATTGCAATTGAACAATTTGGTTATGGTTTTGGCTTTACTGCATATATGCTTTATATGATGTATTTCTCGGAAGGAGAACTTAAAACATCGCATTATTCTATTTGTACGGCATTTATGGCAATGAGTATGTTGATTCCAGGTATGTTTGCTGGTTACATTCAAGAAGCATTGGGTTATGTAGATTTCTTCTGGATGGTGATGGTTTGTTGTTTTGCAACATTGGCCGTTACATTCTTTGTTGATCGCAAAATAGACCCTAATTATGGTAAGAAATAATTTATTTGAGAGATAAATAAAAAATCCTGCTTGGAGAGCAGGATTTTTTTGTTGTTATAGATATGGGGCAGTTGGGCTTGTTCCGAGTTTTTTGATTTGTTCGGGAGTGCCAGTGGCTACGATTTCGCCACCACGTTTACCAGCTTCGGGGCCGAGGTCGATGAGGTGGTCGGCTTGTCGGAGAACATCGAGATTGTGTTCGATGACGATGACAGTGTTGCCACGAGAGACGAGGCGTTGGAGTACGTTCATGAGGACTTTGATGTCTTCGAAATGGAGACCCGTGGTTGGCTCGTCGAGAATATATAGTGTGTGTCCTGTGTCGCGCTTAGCGAGTTCGGTGGCAAGTTTGATGCGTTGGCTTTCGCCACCAGAGAGAGTGGTAGAGCTTTGGCCGAGTTTGACATAACCGAGGCCTACGTCTTGGAGGGTTTGTAGTTTGTGGACAAAAGTAGGCATATTCTCGAAAAACTCGACAGCTTGATTGATAGTCATATCAAGCACATCGGCAATAGATTTGCCTTTGAAACGGACTTCGAGGGTCTCGCGATTGTAGCGTTTGCCACCACAGGCTTCGCAAGGGACATAGACATCAGGGAGGAAGTTCATTTCGATTTTCTTCATACCATTGCCAGCGCAGACTTCGCAACGTCCACCTTTGGCATTGAAAGAGAATCGGCCAGGTTTGTAGCCGCGAATTTTTGCTTCGGGTAGTCCAGCGAATAGCGTACGGATGTCGTTGAAGATGCCCGTGTAGGTGACAGGATTTGAACGTGGGGTGCGTCCAATAGGTTCTTGGTCAACAGTGACGATTTTGTCGATATATTCGATGCCCTCGATAGAGTCGTAGGGAAGAGGCTCTTCTTTGCTACGATAGAAATGGCGCGTGAGGATAGGGCGTAGAGTGCCGTTGATGAGAGATGATTTGCCACTGCCTGATACACCAGCAATGCAGGTGAGAGTGCCGAGAGGGATGTCGAGAGTTACGTTTTTGAGATTGTTGCCATGCGCACCTTTGAGAATTAGGTGTTTGCCATTGCCAGAGCGACGTTCGGCAGGTATAGCAATAGAGTTTTTGCCAGAGAGATAACGCGCTGTGAGCGAATTGGTTTTTAGCATATCCTTGAATGTGCCTTGGAATACAACTTCGCCACCGAGGCGACCTGCACCAGGGCCCATATCGACTATGTAGTCGGCAGCACGCAT
>JAFYMM010000079.1 GCA_017550055.1 Paludibacteraceae bacterium | reverse complement strand
GATAGGAGTGCAATGGCATCCTGAGAATTTATATAAAGAACATCCAGAGCAAAAGGCATTGTTCGATTGGTTGATGGCAGAGGCAGAGATATATGGGCATGCGCGTCGTTTGCATAGAGAGTCGCCAGTAGTTGATACTCATACAGATACACCAATGGTGTGGACCGATACTACGGATTTGGGTGTACGACAAAATCCAGAAGATGTGAAGGTTGACTTTGTGAAGATGCAAGATGGAGATGTGGCATTGACATTTATGGTGGCATATTTGCCACAAGTGGCACTTGACGATGTGGATTATAAGCAAAAAGCTAAAGAGGCGCATGATGTAGCGGTAGATACATTTGTTCGTTTGCGAGAACAAGTTGATAAATATCCTGAAAAAGTGCAGTTTAATACTCTGCTTGCAGAATTTAAGCCACAGTCGGTGAATGTTTGTTTCGGTTTGGAGAATGGTTTTGCATTGGCAGGTGATATTCGTAATGTTGAGAAATTCTATGATATGGGAGTGCGTTATATCACGCTTTGCCACAATGGCGACAATGATTTGTGTGATTCGGCTCGAGGCAATAATACGCATGGGGGATTGTCGGATTTTGGACGTGAGGTGATTAGAGAAATGAATCGTTTGGGAATGATGGTAGATGTGTCGCATGCAGCAGATTCGACTATAGAGCAAGCAATAGAATATAGCACACAACCAATTATAGCAACACATACATCGGCAAAGGCATTGTGTGACCATCCACGAAATATGAGTGACGAATTGATAGTGAAATTGGCAAATAGTGGAGGACGAATACACGTGTGCCTTTATAATTATTTTTTAGCAAAAGATGGTCGTGCAGATATAAATACTATTTGTAATCATATAGACCATATTGTGAGATTGGTGGGTAGTGAACATGTAGGCGTTGGTTCGGATTTCGATGGTGGTGGCGGAGTTGTGGGTTGCAATGATTCGAGCGAATTGATAAATATTACGATGGAGTTGATTCGTCGTGGATATTCTGATGAAGATATTAAAAATATAATGGGAAAAGGATTTGTGAACTATTATTCTAAAATATGAAAAGAACATTGATTTTGATATTAAGCATTGTGTGTAGTGTCTTGAGCATGAATTTAATAGCTCAAGATAGTCATGATATGCTATTAGCAACAGAAACTGATTCTGTTGAAGTTAAATTGTCGACTCGCGATTATTTGAATCTTTTGATGACACCAGATCCTTCGACAGGGGCAGTGATAAATATCTACCAAGATTCACTTATTTTGGGTGTGATAGATAAAGGTGTGTTGTCAGAAGCGCAGGAGGCAAAAGGTTTTCGTATTCAGATATTTTCTAGTAATCGCGGAGCCTCTGCTCGTGAGCGTGCATTTGAAATAAAAGATATTTTGGTGTCGAAATATCCAAAATTGGCAGATGAAATCTATATTACTTACACCTCTCCATTTTGGAAGGTGCGTGTAGGTAATTGCCAAACTAATGCAAAAGCACAAGAATTGCGACAATGGATTATTGCTGAATTTCCTGAATTTACAACAGAAACATATATTGTTCCAAGTATGATATATGTTTATTAATAATCTAATAGAATGGATTTTATAAATTTACCAGAGCAACAAGGTGTTACAGACCAGATAGCAGAACACTACAAAGAAATATTACGTCTTTTAGGCGAAGATGTAGATCGCGAAGGATTGGTAAAAACACCACATCGAGTTGCACGTGCTATGCAATTTATCACTCAAGGCTATTATCAAAAGCCAGAAGATATATTGCGTTCGGCTATATTTCATGAGGATTACCACCAAATGGTGCTTGTGAAAGATATAGAGTTTTATTCAATTTGTGAGCATCATATGTTGCCATTTTTTGGCAAGGTTCATGTGGCATATATTCCTAATCATCATGTGACAGGATTGAGTAAAATAGCTCGCGTTGTAGATGTTATATCGCATCGTTTGCAATTGCAAGAGCGCATGACATTGCAGATAAAAGATTGTATACAAGAAACACTCAATCCTCTTGGTGTGATGGTTGTTATTGAAGCACAGCACATGTGTATGCAAATGCGTGGAGTTCAAAAACAAAATTCTATTACCATAACAAGTGATTTTACAGGTGCTTTTGAAAGTGCAAAGACTCGCGAAGAGTTTATGAATTTAATACGTAAATAATTTTGGCACTATTTTTGTACTAGTATAGATGCGGTGAGTAAAGGTATAAGTTTTTCTTTCTCATTTTTAACATCTAATACTCTATTAACTATTATGCAGAACAATTCTCTTCAACTCTCAACTAAATTAACCCAGAGATTATCGCCTATGCAAATACAGGTGATAAAGATGCTCGAGTACCCTTCTATAGAATTAGAAGAGCGTATTCGTGAGGAAATGGTTGAAAATCCAGCACTTGAAATCGATACAGAAGCGGCAACTGATAGTACGTATGACGAAGATAGTCGAGAAGAAGAGCGTCCAAGTTCTGATGATTTAGAGTGGGCATGGAATGGCGATGGAGAGGATTATGCAGATAGTGATGATATACCGAGTTATCGTTATCATGTAAATAATCGTAGTGCCGATGATTCTACCTATAGTCGCGAACAAAGTAATGGTCAGGATTTAGGTGAGTTTTTGCTTGAGCAATTATATACATTGAATTTGTCGTCTCGTGAGCGACAAATTGGAGAATATCTTATTGGGAATGTTGATTCTAATGGATATATACGCCGTGAAGTTGACCGACTTGTTGATGATTTTACGGCAAGTCAGGGTGTGTTGGTTGATGAAGATGAGATAAATCATGTTCTTGATATAATTCAATCGCTTGAACCTGTTGGTGTTGGCGCGTTCGATTTACAAGAGTGTTTATCTATACAGCTTGCAGCAAAACGACGTGAAGGTGTTTATCCTAAGGATGTTTTGAAATTAGCAACTACTATTGTAGATCGTAATTTTGATATGCTTGCTAAGAAGCAATATGATGCTATGATGCAAAAATTTAATGTTGAACGTGATTTGTTGGAAGAGGCGATGACATTGATTAAGCATCTTAATCCAAACCCAGGTGCGAATTTTGGTAGTGGTGCAGATACTATTTCGCAGACTATTACGCCTGATTTTGTGGTTGAAAATATGAACGGTAATATCTTTGTTTCTTTGAATAGTGGCAATATCCCTGAGTTGCGTATTAGTGATGATTTTTATCAAATGGTGCAGGAATATTCAGGTAATGTAAAGAATCAAACCAAGGATAAGAAAGAGGCTTTGCAATTTGTGAAACAAAAGATTGATTCTGCACGTTTTTTTATAGATTCTATTAAGCAACGCAATAATACACTTTTGCAGACAATGCAAACTATTGTTGACTTCCAAGAGTTATATTTTCGTACAGGAGATGATCGCAATCTTCGTCCGATGCGTTTGAAAGATGTGGCTGATAAAGTAGGGTTTGATATTAGTACAATATCGCGCGTAAGTAATAGTAAATATGTTGAAACTGAGTGGGGTGTTATTCCTCTAAAACACTTTTTCTCTGAAAGTATGACTACTACTGATGGCGAAGAGATTTCAAGTAAAGAGATAAAAACCATTATAAGAGAGATAATAAATACAGAATCTAAAGAATCACCTATTACAGATGATACTTTAACTGAAAAACTTAAACAAAAAGGTTATAAAATTGCACGACGTACAGTGGCAAAATATCGCGAACAACTCAATATTCCAGTTGCTCGTCTTCGTAAAGAATTATAATTTATAATAACTAAATATTTATACACAATGAATTTAACTGCAAGAATTTTATCAATTGTTTTACAACCAGTTTTTATTCCATTTTATGGATTTATATTGTTAACCATGTATCACCCTGCGTTGTTGAACTTACCTCTATCAGCCAAGTCTATGATTTGGCTCATCGTCTTTTTGACAACATGTCTTTTGCCTTCGTCGGTCATAGGTATTTGTCTTAAAACAGGCTTAGTGAGTGATAGTTTTATTTCCAATCGCAAACAACGTCCTATTCCGTATCTATTTACGATTTTGGGTTATTCGCTTTGTATTTATTGGTTATATCAAATAGGTCTTGATTATTCCTATACTGCACCTTTGATAGGGGCGATTATTGGTCTATTGATTATTTTGCCTATCAACTATTTCTGGAAAATTAGTGCGCATCTTTCTGCGTTTGGCGGTTTGTGTGGTGCTATTTTCACTTTTGCGTTTATG
>JAFYMM010000078.1 GCA_017550055.1 Paludibacteraceae bacterium | reverse complement strand
TTGCTGGATTGAGGGGTATGGATATGAATATATGATTCTTGATGGACTTTCTTTTTATTTATCATCGGTTGAAGATGAGGATGGCGTTTTGATTGATTTTTCGGAAGTTACGGATGCTTATGTTCCGATGGTAGTTGAAGGATACAGTTGGAATGTTGTTTCTTCATCTTTGCAAATGTTTCCTGATACAAAAAAGTATAGTACACAAAAACAGCTAATAGGAGGAGATTCTGTTGTTGATGGAATTGTATATAAAAAACTTTGGTGGTTTTCTGATGCAAATTCTGACGAGAAATCTTTAGTTGTTTTGTTGCGAGAGGATATTGAAGAACAAAAAGTTTTTGCATACGACAAAGGTGTAGAAGTTTTGTTGTATGATTTAGGTGTTGAAGTAGGTGATACTATAAAAGTATTGGGTGATTTATCGGATTTAGTATATGATTTCTATTCGACTATTATTAAAGAAAATATATCTTTAGTAGTTGATAATATTGATTTCATAGAAGACCCTATATATGGTAGGTTAAAAGTTGTAACTTATTATAATGCAGACCCAAACTTTAATGAATTTAAGTGTACAGTTTATGAACGATATGGCATGACAACGGGATGGTTATATAATATTTGCATGGCATATGTTGGAGGTGGGTCACAAAGAGTGATTTGTGCTTTTGATGAAAATGATGAATTGGTTTTGAAGCGTGAATATACAATTGCAGGATATGGTGAAGTGAAGGATTGTTATATCAATGAAGAAATAGGTACTAACGTTGAAACTCCTCAAAAAGAAGAAAATATCTACTATAATTCACAAGAAAAAAGATTATATGTTGATATTGACAATGCTGAAATGATTATGGTTTATGATGCTGTGGGTAAAAATATTATTACAAAAGAGGTTGATTTGGAGACAAAATCAATATCTTTGAATTTGAATAGTGGCATCTACATTGTAATGACAAAAAATGGGAATAGATATGCGAAAATAGTTGTTAAATAACGAAATAATTATATTAAAAAGGCAGACATCTATATTGAAGGTGTCTGCTTTTTTTATGTTAATAATCTAAATAGGTTTGTTTTTTTGTTGTTTTATTGTAAAAGTTGTAATTTTTTAGTAACTTTGCAGTTTGATAGAAAAATAATCAGAAAATAAGTAAAAAGATATGAAAGATTTTAAACGTACGTTGGTTACTACGGCATTGCCGTATGCAAATGGTCCGGTGCATATTGGTCACTTGGCAGGTGTGTATGTTCCAGCAGATATTTATGTTAGATATTTGCGATTGAAGGGTGAAGAGGTGTTGTTTATTGGTGGCTCGGATGAGCACGGGGTGCCTATCACAATTAAAGCTAAAAAAGAGGGTGTTACGCCTCAAGATATTGTTGACCGCTATCATGGCATTATTAAAAAATCGTTTGAGGAGTTGGGTATTTCGTTTGATATTTACTCTCGTACGACTTCGAAAATTCACTATGAAACTGCGGCTGAGTATTTCAAGAATTTGTATGAAAAAGGTGAGTTTGTAGAGAAAACTTCGGAACAATATTATGATGAAGAGGCTGGTCAATTCTTGGCTGACCGCTATATTACAGGTACTTGTCCTCATTGCAAAAACCCTAATGCTTATGGCGACCAATGCGAGGCTTGCGGTACAAGTCTTAGTCCGCTCGACTTGATTGAGCCAAAATCGGCAATTTCGGGTTCGAAACCAGTATTGCGTGAAACAAAACACTGGTATTTGCCATTGGACAAACACGAAGAGTGGCTCCGTCAGTGGATATTGGAAGACCACAAAGAGTGGAAAACAAACGTGTATGGTCAATGCAAATCGTGGATTGACATGGGCTTGCAACCACGTGCGGTGAGTCGCGACTTGGATGGGGGTGTGCCAGTGCCAGTAGAGTGTGCAGATGGTAAAGTGTTGTATGTGTGGTTTGATGCGCCAATTGGCTATATATCAAATACTAAAGAGTTGTTGCCAAACGATTGGGAAAAATGGTGGAAAGACCAATCAACACGTATGCTTCACTTCATTGGTAAAGACAATATCGTGTTCCACTGCATCGTGTTCCCAGCGATGTTGAAAGCTGATGGTTCGTATATCTTGCCAGACAATGTGCCTGCAAACGAGTTCCTTAACCTCGAAGGCGACAAGATTTCTACATCTCGCAACTGGGCTGTTTGGTTGCACGAATACTTGGTGGAATTCCCAGGCAAACAAGACGTGTTGCGCTATGTGTTGACAGCCAATGCACCTGAAACTAAGGATAATGACTTCACATGGAAAGATTTCCAAACAAGAAATAACAGCGAGTTGGTGGCTATCTTTGGTAACTTTATCAACCGCGCTTTGGTGTTGACGCATAAATATTTCGATGGTGTGGTGCCAGCATTGGGCGAATTGACTGACTATGACCGCGAAACATTGAAAGAGTTTGCCGATGTGAAAGCCGATGTAGAGTCGTATTTGGATAATTTCCGTTTCCGCGATGCCCAAAAAGAGGCTATGAATTTGGCACGCATTGGTAATAAATATCTTGCAGATACAGAACCTTGGAAATTGGCTAAAACAGACATGGCGCGTACGGCTACTATCTTGCATATTGGTTTGCAAATTGCGGCTAACTTGGCAATTGCGTTCGAGCCATTCTTGCCATTCTCGGCTAAAAAATTGCGTGATATGTTGGGCATGGAGTCGTTTGCATGGAACGACCTCGGCAGCATCGAACTCTTGAAAGAGGGCGCAAAACTTGGAGAAACACAATTGTTGTTCGACAAAATCGAAGATTCGGTAGTAGAAGCACAAGTGCAAAAATTGCTTGATACTAAAAAAGCTAACGAATTGGCAGCATATAAACCAGCAGAGGTGAAACCAAACGTGGCATTCGACGAATGGGAAAAGACTGATATTCGTGTGGCTACGGTGTTGGAATGCACAAAAGTGCCAAAAGCAGATAAATTGTTGCAATTCAAATTGGATGACGGTATGGGCGGTCGCACAATCGTGTCGGGTATTGCTCAAAGCTATCCAAACCCAGAGGAGTTGGTGGGCACACAAGTGTTGTTTATTGCTAACTTCGAGCCACGTAAATTGAAAGGTATCGTGTCGGAAGGTATGATTCTCAGCGCAGTGGATGCAGATGGCAAATTGGTGTTGTGTCGTCCAAGTCGCGAGGTGAAACCAGGTTGCTCGGTGGGGTAAGTCTTTAGACAGGAAGACAGGAGAACATGTTTTTATTTATTTTAGACAGAATGACATAAGAACATATTTTTCTTTTTTACATACGCCTTGCTACACCTCGCGGAGTATCTTGGCGGAAGAATGACAGACCTGTCGGTGTTTTCGGATTTATATGTTTTTGGAACGTAAATCATTCGTTAATTTTTTAATTTATAATCACTATGGCTTTTACTAAATCAAAAGACAAAAAAATCGCAGGCGTTTGCGGTGGTATCGCTAAACACTTTGGTTGGGATGTGTCAATGGTACGTATTGCTTACGTTATTCTTACATTCTTGACAGGTTTAGGTTTGGCATGGTTTTACTTAATTTTAATGTTTGTATTGCCAGATGCAGAATAAACGCCTTTTATCTCTCGACATATTGCGGGGTATCACCATTGCAGGAATGATAATGGTGAACAACCCCGGGTCGTGGGGATCGATTTATGCTCCGCTGAAACATGCTGCGTGGAACGGATTGACACCGACAGACTTGGTGTTTCCGTTTTTTATGTTCATCATGGGCGTGAGTATGTATATTAGTTATAGCAAATTTGGTTTCAAATTTTCGGGAAGTACATTCACTAAATTATTGCGTCGCTCGTTGGTGCTGTTTGCTATAGGTCTGTTCCTCAATTGGTTTGGATTGACCTGTCGAGGTATGTCGGCCTTGCGCGATGCGGATATGAATTGGTTAATGCGTTTGTGGGATGCAGGATTTCTTCATTTAGAGAAATGGCGCATAATGGGCGTATTGCAACGCTTGGCGTTAGTTAGCTTTGGAGGGTCGCTTGTGTTGTTGATATTCAATCAGAAATTGATTCCTTGGCTGATAGGTGTGATTTTGGTTGGATATTCGGCATTGATGATAACAACGAATAGCCTTGAATTGTCGGTTGATAACTTGGCAGCACGCGTAGATTTAGCTATTTTGGGCGATAGTCATATGTATCATATCTCGGGCATAGCACTCGACCCAGAAGGGTGGGTGTCAACTATACCATGTATAGCGCACGTGTTGATAGGCGTAATGGCAGGAGCATTGATTATGGGAGCAAAAGACAATCATTTGCGTATTGAGCGTTTAGGGTTGTTGGGCGCAGTAATATTGATGCTTGGATTCCTTTGGGATTATGCAATGCCAATAAATAAGACTTTGTGGTCGTCGTCGTATGTGTTGGTTACATGTGGATTAGCATCGCTTTTGTTGGCAGTGTTGATATGGTTGATAGATGTGAAAGGCTATAAGGCTTGGACTCGCTTTTTTGAAACCTTTGGTGTTAATCCAATGGCGATATTCGTTTTTGCGGGTTTATTCGCTAATTTGATTTCAAATATAGGATTTACTACAGCCGCAGGTAAATGGGTTAGTTTGAAAGGCTATTTATATGCAGATGTTTTATCGCCTATGTTTGGTCCTATGTTGGGCTCTTTGGTGTTTGCTTTGATGTTTATTTGCTTCTGTTGGATAGTAGCATTGCCGTTGTATATAAAGAAGATATATATAAAGATTTAATTTTAATTTGATATAAAAAAGGCGAATAACCTTTAAGGTTGTCCGCCTTTTTTTAGTTTGTAAAGTTATATGTTGGTGTCTGTTGGAATTTAGTTTTTTTTATTTTTGTACGATTTTTTGTTATATATTTGTGTTTTTTTTGTTGAAATGTAGAAATTTTGGTGTAAAAAATTACATTTTGTAGTAATTGTAAGTATCAAAAAACGCGATTTTTATAATAAAATTGCGTCTTTTGATATTTGTGTGTACAATTATAATATGTATAATACCAATTTATAATGTACAATCCGATAATTTTTCCATTTATCCGTGATTTTTTCGTATTTTTATTTGGAAAATAAATTATTTTCTATACCTTTGTCAGTGGATAATAATAAAACACTTTTATGAACAATAGTTTTTGAGTTTTCATAATAAGAGATTGATTTTAGATAATAGATTTTGTTTGTAGTTATGGATTTTTGCAAGTCG
This sequence comes from Paludibacteraceae bacterium, assembly GCA_017550055.1. Lineage (GTDB taxonomy): Bacteria > Bacteroidota > Bacteroidia > Bacteroidales > Paludibacteraceae > Aphodosoma. The sequence continues at coordinate 1,034 of JAFYMM010000078.1, read as the reverse complement.
CTGTGAAGCGCTGACCAAAAATCCATATCTTTTTTATCTTAACCAACCTAATTTTTCGATTTCAGACTCAAAATTAGGAGTGAATATATTCTTACCTATATTGTTTTTTATCTCATCTAAAGTCCAAAAACGACCTTCTTCTACTTCTGATGGGTCGGGATTGAAAGTTCCGTCATAAGTACATCGATAGATATACACCAATTCTGCTTCGACAGATGAACGGAATGTGTATTTCATAAGAAATTCGGGCGTAAAGTCAACTACACCTAATTCCTCTCGTGTTTCACGCAATAGAGCTTCTTCTATTTGTTCTCCATAATCTACATGTCCGCCTACAGCAGTATCCCATTTCCCTGGCTGTATCTTCTTGGTCATCACGCGTTTTTGTAAATATAATTCACCAGCGGAATTGAATATGTGTAGATGTACCACAGGGTGTAATATAAATGTCTGAGCATGACATTCTTCGCGTGTAGCAGAACCTATGACTTCGCCTTCAGGATTGACTATTGGGAAAATTTCTTCTTGCATATAATTTAGATTATCAGTAATAAGTAACGAGTAACAAGATTTCATCTCATTACTCGTTACTTATTGTTTGTTACTATATATTATTTTGATGCATCTAGCCCGAATCGGTTCCAGCGTATTTTGCCTTTAAACCAATCGATATCTCTGTCTAATGACAACCAAACAAACATTGGACGTCCAACAATATGGTCTTCAGGCACGAATCCCCACATGCGAGAGTCGGCAGAATTATGACGATTGTCGCCCATCATCCAATAATAGTCCATTTTGAATACCTATTCAGTGGCAACTTCACCATTAAGATATGCTACGCCATCGCGATATTCGAGCGTATTGCGTTCGTAATTTACAATACATGGTCTATAGCGTAAAATATTGTCTTCTGTTAGTTGGATTGTGTCACCTTTAGCAGGTATCCAAAGTGGCCCATAATTATCTCTATTCCATTTATATGTGTATGCCAACGGATAAATCGGACTATGCATCTCTGGCAATATTTTCTC
>JAFYMM010000077.1 GCA_017550055.1 Paludibacteraceae bacterium | reverse complement strand
CTGAATTTTATAAATCGGTTGTGGGGGATAATGCTGTGAAGATACTTTATGGGGCAACTTATTCGTTGTTGCGAGTGGCACGAGCGGCAGTGGTTAATTCGGGTACGGCGACATTGGAAACAGCTTTGTTTAGAGTTCCTCAGGTGGTGGTATATAAGGTGTTTGGTGGGCGATTGGCCATGTTGCTTAAACCTTTGCTCATAAAAACTCCGTGGGTGTCGTTGGTTAATATTATCGCTCAGCGAGAGGTGGTTACTGAATTGCTTGCTCATAATTATACTCTTGAGAGTACGAAGACGGAGTTGGATAAAATAGTAGTGGATGGTGAGCGAAGGAAGGAGGTGTTGCGAGTGTATGATGAGATTATTGGTGTGTTGGGTGAGGCTGGGGCGGATGTTCGCTGTGCTGAAAAGATTTGTAAAGAGTAGTGTATAGTTGTTTTTTTTATGCTTATGATATAGAGTTCTCTCGATTATGTCGGGAGAACTTTTTTTGTGGGGTTGGGGAATCTTTAGGATTGGGAGAGCATAAGGTTATAGTATATTTATGGTATGTTTATAGTATATTTATCCTATATTTATAGTATATTTATCCTATGTTTAGGTTAGGGTGAGGTAGGGAGGAGAAAAATATGGTTTGAGGGTATTGATTTTTATGAAAAAATTTTGTATATTTGCAGAGTGAATAGGAATGGTATGAGGTATTTGATTTTTGCGAAAAAATGTTGTATATTTGCAGAAAAATATATGTAGAAAAAGATTGGTATAAAACAATAGATAGATTGATATAATAGAGTTATGGCAAAGAAGTTGGTAAAAGAGAAAAGTATTGAGGAGACATTGTGGGAGTCGGCGAATAAGTTACGTGGTTCGGTTGAGCCATCGGAGTATAAACATGTGGTGTTGAGTCTTATATTTTTGAAATATGCGAATGACCGTTTTGAGGAACGACGTAATGAGTTGATTGCCGAGGGTAAAGGTGCGTTTGTGGATCAGGCAGTGTTTTATAATGCTAAGAATGTGTTTTATCTCAACGAGATTAGTCGTTGGGATTATATCATGGTCAATGCTAAGCAAAATGATATAGCATTGAAGGTCGATAATGCGCTTGCTATGGTCGAGAAAGATAATCCATCGCTTAAAGGTGCGCTTCCGAGCAACTACTATTCGAGTTTGGGGCTCGACCGTACGAAGTTTGCTGCGCTACTTGATGAGATAAATAATATCAATACACTCAAAGACCCTGAAAACGACTTGATTGGTCGTGTGTATGAATATTTTCTTGCTAAATTTGCTATTGCCGAAGGTAAGGGTAAGGGAGAGTATTATACCCCAAAAAGTATTGTTAATCTTATAGCCGAAATGATTGAACCTTATCGTGGTAAGATTTACGACCCATGTTGTGGTTCGGGAGGTATGTTTGTGCAGAGTATGAAATTTATTGAGGCACATAATGGGAATAAGCGAGATATATCGGTTTATGGACAAGAATATACCAATACCACCTATAAGTTGGCAAAGATGAATCTTGCCATTCGTGGTATAGCCAATAATTTTGGCGAACAGGCAGCTGATACATTCCATAACGACCAGCACAAAGATTTGAAAGCCGATTTTATTATGGCAAATCCGCCTTTCAATCAGAAGGCGTGGCGTGCGGATAATGAGTTGAAAGATGACCCACGTTGGCATGGTTACGACACTCCGCCAACAAGCAATGCGAACTATGGTTGGATTTTGAATATCGTGAGCAAATTATCGGCTAATGGTATTGCAGGTTTCTTGTTGGCAAATGGAGCATTGAGTGGCGATGGTACAGAGTTGAACATTCGTCGTCAGTTATTGAAAAATCATTTAGTTGAGGCTATTGTGATACTTCCTCGAAATATGTTCTATTCTACCGACATCAGTGTTACGCTTTGGATATTGAATAACAACAAGAAAGCACGTCCTGTAGAACAAAATGGGCGATTAGTGAAATATCGTGACCGTAGGGATGAGGTGCTTTTTGTAGATTTGCGTCAGTGGGG
>JAFYMM010000076.1 GCA_017550055.1 Paludibacteraceae bacterium | reverse complement strand
GGATTTGTGGTAGTACGAGCCCCAACCCAGACAAAATCTAACCCAGCAGCCACAGCTAACCGAGTATGCTCAGCATTTGCAACCTCAGTGCCAACCGCCATTCCGGTCTCAATCTTCACACGTTGTAGCCATTGTAAACCAATTTCACCAACCCCCTCGAAAGAGCCCGGCTGAGTGCGTGGTTTCCACAATCCAGCACGAAACCATTTTACACCCATTGTAGCCAATAGTTTAGCTGTTGACATAACTTGATGTTCTGTTTCAGCAGCACAAGGGCCAGCAATTATCAATTCACAATCCATAATGCACAATTTTTATTAATATTACTCTGCAAAGTTACAAAAAAAAAATGAGAACCGAAAAGTATTTTTTCGATTCTCACTCAAATTTATTAGGTAAATATTATCTTACAAACTTACCTGAAGTTATCACCTTGCCATCATATACAAATGTATAGATATAGATTTGACGTTTGTTTGGCAAGTAAATCACAGTACCTCCGTCATGCGACAAACGAATATCATCATTAGGATCGACAAGACCAACAGACTCTTCCATGACACGAGTACCATCGGCTAAGAATATCAACACCTTAACATTGTCGCGCAAAGAAGAAGCTTTGAAATAGCCTTCACCTAATGCAGTCCATGCAACATCGTCGAAAGAAGGGTGGTTGCCAGGATTGCGGTCGGTAGTAACAAAATTAATTACATAAGTACCCAATGAACCATCCTCAGCCTCTACATAAATATAAGTAGCTTCATCTACATTTCCGTATGTAATATCAACATCTTGAGATTCTTCGGCTTTTTCATAGTCAATTTCTGGAACAGCAGCCCCTGGGAATAACATATAAGTATATTCATATTGAGTAGAAGAGAAATTGGCAATTGATACACCTGACACTCTCAAGTCTTTCAATAATGTGTTATTGCTCAACAATATTTCAAATTTGATTTGATAAGCATTCATGGCTACACCATCCTCAGCAGTAACTAAAACAACAAATTCTGTTGGGCCATTTTGAGATATAGAAACAATTTGAGTTGGCAATATTTTTTCGTAGAGCAAATCTTCTATTTTTGGCAATGAAGCTGTATCTGTTCCGATTGGGAAAGTAACAACATATTCAAACATAAGAGAATCAAACTCTATTGCAAGAGGCATATCAACAATTCCAAGTGATTTAAGATATGCATTATCGCTCTTACGAACATCGAAATTAAGTTCATAATCACTCACATTGTAACCATCGGCAGAAGTTACTGTAATAATAGTTTTTCCACGAACAGAATCTCCAGAAATCACAATTGAAGAATAATCATTAACCATACCTTCCCAATGAATATTAGGTAACACCTCTGTACCATAAGGGAATATTACGTTATAAATAAACTCATCACTGTTAAATGATTTATCAGCTTCAAACGAACGAGCATACATAGTCAATGGTTCGTCACCAATAAAGATATTCGCTAACAAAGCATTGTCACTCTTAACCGTTTTAAACCAAACACGATAAATAGACTTATTTATTCCGTTTTCTGCAATTACTTCGAACACTGCAGTATCTGTAAGAGAAATAGCAGGTTGATAGTTAATAGTTTGATTGTTTTCTGACAACTCATATGCCAAAATAGAAGGCACCTCTACACCATAAGGCAATGCGATTTCATACTCAAAGACCTCAGAATCGAACGCATCTAATACAACTCCATTACTGCTAATTGATTTCAAGAATGAATTTGAAGATTTTTCTATTTCAAACTTAACCATATACGTACGAAGAGTACCATTCTCGGCAGTAACAACAATAATACGACCTAAATTATCATTGATTATGTCTATCGTTTGATAAGCATCACCAGCTTCATATTCGACCAAAGGCAATTCTGTTGTGCCATAAGGCAAAGTAACAGTATACTCCATCGTAGTAGCATCAAAACCTTCAACAAGAACACCACCAACAAAGATAGCTTTCAAAGTATCAACATTCGACAATAAACGATTAAATGCTACATAATACATATTGCTATATGTTGCGTCTTGAGCTACAACTTTTATTTGAGCCACATCATTGATTGTTGCAGGCTCGAAATAGTGAACAGTTTGTCTATCTTCAGCTTGCGTATAAGAAATATAAGGCACTTCTTCTGTTCCAACAGGAAGATCAACTAAATATGTGAATTTATCAGGAGAGAAGCCTTCAATTACAGCACCATCAACCTCGATAGATTTCAATGTTGCATTTTTAGACATCAACTTCTCAAATCGAAGAATATATTCATAATATAACTCTGCACGTTGAGGTACAACTTTTAAGACAACAGTTCCATCTTCACGAATAGTACGAGATACGGTTTGATACTCATCTCCGGTTTCCCATGTTACCACAGGATAGTTATCATCCATTCCCAACACCACAGTATAATCACGCACCATTGGATCAAAAACATTCAACGCATCACCATCAAGATAAATCATATCCAATTTATTATTTTCAGACAATAATAAATTGTAGTGAATACGATAATCGCGTTTTGAAACACCATCAGGAGCTGTTACCGAAATAACAGTAGTACCATTCAATCCACCAGAAGTAATAGAAATACTTTGACCATCTGCAGCAGCAACAACTTTAAGCATAGGTTCAACAATAGTACCTACTGGCAAATCGAAGAAATAGTCATAAATTGTAGGAGCAAAACCTTCGAGAGGTTGACCATTACTCAAAATAGATTCAATATTTGTTTCATTAGAAAGCTGCCACTCTATATCAATGTGATAAGTTTCAGAAGTGCCATCCTCGGCAGTAACAATCACATTAATACTATCTCCATACTCTTTTTTCACTACAGTTTGGAAAGCATCAGCAGCTTGCCAACTTACTTCAGGAAGATCTGCGCCTTTTTGCAATTTAATTTGATAGAAATAACGTTTTGGTTGGAAACCCTTAATTGTTTCATAATTAAGACGCAAATCATTCAAACGAACATTAGACGAAAGTTCTGGCGCAAACTTGAGAGTATAAGTAGTTTCAAGTCCCGACTCTGATGTAACAGTAATATAAGTATCACCATCAATTCCTCCATTTTCAATTACTACATTTTGACCATAAGCCCCTGCAGTAGCAGTAACATTAGGCATTGATGGTTGCTCCATTTTTGGAGATGCACTATGAAGCTTAATATTATAATTTACAACATCTGGCATATATACCGAAGATGAAGTATAACCATTACCATTTTCACGCATAGCTACACCATTCAAGAATATACCACCAAGCGCAGTTGAAGTTTCTTTAGGAGTAATCATACGTACATATGTCGATGATTTAGTCTTATCTTCACTCTCAGTGTCGAAAACAAACACCTTCTCACCTTTATCATTAAGCACATAACTTATGGCAATAGACGCATCTTCATGATATGCTTTCGCTGTAATATGAGGGAAAACACCACGAGTTATAGTTATAGGATAATCGGTCAAAGCAGGAGTAAAGCCAGATACTGGACGATAATCGTAAGTAAGAGATTCGAGAGTTGCATCGCTACTCAATGTTACATCATAGATAATACGATAATTATTTTTAACAGAGCCATCAAGACTCACAAGTTTAAGAACTATACTGTCTGGAGTAATTAGGTGCTTAACAACATCTGATGACAATGTTTTTTCATAATAAAGCGACATGATAGGTTCTTCTTGTGCGTCATGAACATAATTATAATTATCAGCAGCAAAACCATCTAATTGATAACCATTAAGAACAATATCAGCAAGTTGAGCTACAGAAGTCGCAGTCTGACGAACAAAATTAATTGTATATGTTGCTTTTGTTTCTCCATCTTGAGCAGTTACTTCAAGATTTGCTACATTATTTTCAACTACGACATTCACCAATTGACCTTCTGATGTTTTCTCAAAATAGATATATGGAGCAACTGCATCTGATGCGATTTCAACATTATAATTTAATACTGCTGCATCAAAAGCGAAAGAACAACCCTCCAAAGAAATATTATTAAGTGTAGTTACATCATCTTTTGATTCGATAAGATTGATAGTATATACTTGCTCATCTCCATTCTCAGCTTTAACAGTAATCAAGAATTGTGAGTTACCATTAAATTTATAAGAAATTGTTTGATTGTAATTAGCACCAACAATTTCAACATTAGGCATCGTACGAGTCAAATTTGCCATCACGTAAGTATATTCATACTTATCAGAAGCAAAACCATCTAACACTACACCATTAACTTTAATAGACTTCAATTGTTTGTTACCTGAAGCAGGACGAACGAACTTAATTTGATAATTTTGTATTGTTCCATCTTCTGCCATAACAGAAATAGTAGCAATACGCTCACCATTAACCTCATCACCCCAAACAATACGATGTTGTTGGTCTTGAACTTGACCTACAAATGAAATTGATGGCAATATTGTATTTTCTGCATCAAGAATATATTCGTAATCAAACACATTT
>JAFYMM010000075.1 GCA_017550055.1 Paludibacteraceae bacterium | reverse complement strand
ATTTCCTCCGACAATCCCAAAATCGAAGAGTCGCAGTCTGAGAAAAAGGACGAGTTACAATTGGCTATACTCGCAGGTATTATTATCCTATGTTTATAGTATATTTATGGTATATTTATCCTATATTTATGGTATGTTTATAGTATATTTATAGTATGTTGTAGGTAAGAAGAGAATTAAAAATAAATATATATCTTTTTTGTTTGAAATATTTTTTGTATCTTTGTCAGTTAATTACCAACAGTGGCAACCGTGAGTTATATACTTGATTAATATTAACTTAACAATAATTAAATTATGTTGAACATTCAGAAAAAGATGAGCAATGGGTTTTATGCTCTTCTCAGTTTACCGGCTACGGCTATGGGTTTTGCATTGTCGGTGCAAATCTCGGCATTGAGTTGGATTCTTTCGACCAAATATGGTCTTGATATTCATGAAATTGGTATTGTATGGGCAGCGGGTCCGATTGCGGGCATCATTGCACAACCAATTGTGGGTCTTGTGAGCGACAAATTGTGGTTTATGGGTGGCCGCCGCAGACCATGGATTTTGCTTGGTGGCATATTGACAGGGTTGATGTTGTTGGCATTGCCTAACCTTGGCATTATACAAAAAATGGTTATGGGCACCGAGGGTGCTGAAGGCCTTTTGGCTATTGCGGTAGCAGTGGCATTGACTTTGGACTTGAGCATCAACGTATCGTTCAACCCTACTCGCTCGTTGGTTTCTGACTGCTCGCCTATGGCCGAACGCTCAAAAGCATACACTTGGATGCAAACCGTGTCGGGCACATTCGGCGTGTTGGCATATCTTATTGCTACATTCTTAGGCAACGAGGTGCTCATCTACGTTGGCGTTGTGATTGCATTGATTTTCACACTCATACCATCATTCATGATTGAGGAGCCACGCGAACTTGAAGTGCCTGAAGGTGCTAAGGCAGAACAGTCGAAAACGTCGTTCAAAGACATGAACAATGCCTTGTTGCCACTTTATGGCTTCTTGATGTATGGCATCTATGTAATTGTGGCTAAACTATTTGGCTTGGAAGACACATCGAGCGTGAGCATATTCGGACTCTTCTCGCTTAGCACAGTCGAACTTGCATGCGTTGTAGTAGAACTCATTGCCATTGCGCTTGTACTTTTCAACGTGTTCAAAGTAAAAACTAACACTCACGAATTCCAAAAAATATTGCTTGCTCACTCATTCACATGGTGGGGCGTGCAAACGATGAACATCTACATGTTCTTCTATGTATCTACACAAATCATCGGTCTTGCAGCGGGCAAACCTATGGAGCAAACCAACTCAATGGCGTTTCTCACACGCGACTTGATTGGCGCAATATTCCCTGTATTAGTTCTCAACGTGGTTGCCAACAAAATTGGTGCTACTCGCACACACACATGGTCTATACTCCTAATGGCATTGGGCTATGCAATCATCGCAATGCTCGGCTCTAACATCATCGTCTTTTTCCTTGCGCTTGCCATTGTGGGCATCGGTTGGGCTTCGCTCGTGTCGCTCCCATTCGCTATTATGAGCGAAAAAGTGGACCAAACCAAAATGGGCTTATACATGGGTATATTCAACCTCTCTGTCGTATTGCCTCAGTTGGTAGCAAGTTTCAAAATGGGCGAAGTGGTGAACAATGCAGCCGACAAATCGATTATCTTCGTAATCTGTGCTGTATGTTTGGCAATTTCGGGTGTACTTTGGTTTGCGGTGAAAAATGAAAAATAAAACCTCCTTACCCTCACCTTACCTTCACCTTACCCTCAGAAAAAAAAAAAAATCAAATAAATACATAATAAACACTATGAAAAAATTCTCTCTTATTCTTGCCCTCGTGATGGGCATCTTTGCATCTGCCTATGCGCAAAGACAAGTAACATTCGAAAACTACGAATTTTGCTTCGGTGCAATTTTCAACAAAGTATCTAACAACGGTAAATATGTTGCAGGCTACGCATCATCAGACCTTGGTGGTAGCGACATCGGCTTCGTATATCTCGTACAAGAAGACTCCATGATAGTTCTCAACCCTGAATGGGAAGACTATGCAGAACAAAGCCACCTCGTCAAAGCCACAGCAATGGACGTATCTGACGCGGGCATCGTGGTTGGTCAATATGCCTTCGAAGACAAACAAGTACGCCCTGCATTCTACAACATCGCAACTGGCGAATGGAAAGAACTCGAACGCCCTGCCAATGTTGTTGGCAAAATCACTGCTGCTGGCTCGCTATATGGCGAAGCAACCTCTATCTCTGCCGATGGCAAATATATCGGTGGCTATGTGATTGCCCAAATGGACAACAGCACTCGCACAAACCAAGTGCGCCGCAACGTGGCTTGCGTATGGATACGCACAAACGACGATGAACTAAACCCTGAATACAAACTCCACCAACCACTCGACGAGGTTCACACCAAAATCATGACTCAAGGCGATTGGGCTTGGCACATGTCCGACGATGGTCAATGGCTCGGTGGCAACTCTTCTGCCAATTCAGGTTGCTTCAACGTTGCTATTTGGCAAAACAACTTCACCGACACCCTCCAACGCAACATCCTCATCGGTAAAGCCGATTGGGACCGCTCTGAAGACGACAACGGTGATGGCAAAATCGATGATGAAGATGGTGCCGACGCAGGCCAATACTTCTGGAATGGCACTGTTACTTGCATCTCTCCTTCTGGCGAATGGATTGTGGGCTACCACACTTTCAACGGTACTGGCTACAATAGCATCGAAATCTCTACTCCTGTAGGTTTCCGCTACAACACCAAAACCGAAACCCTCGAAGACTCTCTCATCTCAGGTTGCCCAACTGTAGTATTCGACAATGGCGAAATGATTTTCACTACTGCAAGCATCCTAAGTTCTTCTAACGACAAAGCCGTGCAATGCGGTACTACTGTTTTCGCTGTCGAAGGTCTTGGCCAACTCAACATCCCTATGCTCCTCTTCCCATTCGAAACTGCTATCGAAAACGTAACCAACCTCAACGTCAACCTATTCGTCAACAACTCTACTCTCTTCATCGAAGGCGAATTCACTTCTGTCGAAGTTTACTCTCCACTCGGTGCTTTAGTCGGAAAATACAATGCTAACGAAATCTCTCTTGCCAACATCAACAAAGGCATCTACATCGTTCGCATCATCAATGGCAACCAAGCAACAACCAAAAAAATCAACCTATAATACATTATTATGAAAAAATTAACACTCATTCTCGCACTGTCTGCTTGCATTCTTGCAGTCAATGCACAAAGACGACTAACATTTGAAGAATACGACTTCACAGGTGGCGCCATCTTCCAAAGCGTGTCCGACAATGCCAAATACGTAGCAGGCTACAGCAGTGCCTCTTATGGCGGTGCCAACACAGGCTTTGTCTATCTCGTAGAAGAAGACACACTCATCTGCCTAAATCCTGAATATGAGGACAATCCCGAATTCTCTCACCTCGTTTCTGCTTCGGCTATGGACGTCTCTGACGCAGGCATCGTGGTGGGTCGCTACACATTCAGCGATGCTCAATCTCACGAATCTGAACCTGGCTTCTACAACATCTCTACCAAAGAATGGACAAAACTCGAATTGCCTACCGAAATTGATGGCAAAATCGACTACGAAAATGCTGTATATGGCGAGGCTACAGCCATCTCTGCCGATGGTAAATACATTGCAGGCTACATCCTCATGCGCATGGACAATAGCACTCGTGGCCAATTAGTGTCTCGCGAAGTTCCTTGCGTTTGGGTTCGCACCAACGATGATGAACTAAACCCTGAATACAAACTCCAACAACCTGTCGATACCGACCACACCAAAATCCTTACTCAAGGCGACCGCGCTTATCGCATGTCTAATGACGGCCGTTGGCTCGGTGGACTCGGCACTAACGGATTCGGTTGCTTCAACGTCATGGTTTGGGAAAATCACTTCAACGACTCTCTCCTCGACCGCACCATCCTACTCGGCAAAGAAGACATCGACCGCGACGGCGACACCAATGGCGATGGCATTGTCGATGACGAAGACGGAGGGGCTGACGGACAATATTGGTGGGGTGGCAATGTATATTGCGTCTCTCCTTCGGGCGAATGGATTTGTGGCGAATCTTCATACAATGGCACTGGCTATGCCGACACCGAACTCTCTGCCGTAGGTTTCCGCTACAACACCATCACAAAAGTCCTCGAAGACTCTCTCATCAGTGGCATTCCTTTCGTCATTTTCGACGATGGCGAAATGATTTTCAAACAAACAGGCGTTACTAGTTCCTCTGTCGACAAATCTGTCTTCTGTGGCACTTATGCTGGCGATGCAGGCTTCGGGGCTATGAACTTCCCTATGATTATCCTCAACAACGAAACTGCTATCGAAAATGTAACCGACCTCAACGTCAACCTATTCGTCAACAACTCCACTCTCTTCATCGAAGGCGAATTCACTTCTGTCGAAGTTTACTCTCCACTCGGTGCTTTAGTCGGAAAATACAACGCTAACGAAATTTCTCTCGACAATATGAATAAAGGCATCTATGTTGTTCGCATCATAAATCACAACCAAGCAACAACTAAAAAAATCAACCTTTAATTTCATATATACATAATAAAAAAGGTGGCCAAAATAAGCCACCTTTTTTTGTATCATATTTCAAAAAGTTTTTTTTTAAAATATATCTTTTATCATAATTGTTTGTGTGCGGTCAGGACCTACACTAACCACAGCAATCTCTGTATTAGTAAGTTCCTCAATCTTACGGAGATATGCTTTTGCAGCAGCAGGAAGCGCATCGAAATCACGAACATCTTCGATTTCTTCTTTCCAACCTTCCATCTCAATATAGATTGGTTTGCAACGTTCCAAAGCACTGAGTGTTGCAGGCACATAATCAACCACTTCACCATCAAGTTCGTAACCCGTACAGATTTTGAGAGTTTCAACACCCGTAAGGACATCAAACAACATAATACTCAAATAGTTGATACCTGATATACGACATGCGTGACGGAGACCTACTGCATCGAGGTAACCCACACGGCGTGGACGACCTGTCACTGTGCCATATTCATGACCACGTTCGCGGATGTAATCAGCCAATTCTCCCTCCAATTCAGTCGGGAATGGACCTGCACCTACACGTGTTGTATATGCTTTACAGATACCCAACGCACGATTGATATAACGTGGTGCCACACCTGCTCCAAGAGGTACACTTGCTGCTGTTGGCGATGATGACGTAACGAATGGGTATGTACCATTTTCTATACAAAGCATCACGCCCTGAGCACCTTCGAACAACACTTTTTTGCCATCTTCTATCTCTTTGTTCAAAAGAATTGATGTGTCGCAAATGTAAGGACGAAGCACTTCGCCATAAGCAAGGAATTCTTTATACAATGTGTCAAAATCAAATTCTTCAAGCCCCAAAGCGCGTAGTTCCAAATTCTTTTGTGTGAGTGCATCACGAAGACGTTCTGCAAAATATTCAGGGTCAATAAGGTCTCCAATACGAATACCTACACGGCTATATTTGTCGCAATAAGCAGGTCCAATACCTTTTTTAGTTGTACCAATTTGTTTGCCTCCTTTGAGTGCTTCGTATGCACCATCAAGAGCAATGTGATATGGCATAATAACTGCAGCACGGTCTGAGATAAAGAGTTGGAAGTCTGTGATTCCACGTTCTTTCAATCCTTCTAATTCACCAATTGCTGCTTTTGGATTGATGACCATACCATTGGCCATGACGTTTTTAATATGTGGATTAAAAACGCCTGATGGAATTGATTGAAGGGCATATTTATTACCCCCGAATGTGATGGTGTGACCAGCGTTGTTTCCTCCTTGATAGCGTACTACAACATCGGCTTTCTGACCAAGATAGTCAGTCATTTTACCTTTGCCTTCATCGCCCCATTGCACACCAACAACGACTAATGTATTGTTTATTTCTGACATTTTTTCTTTAAATTTTCTGTTTTGATATGAAACATTTTATTAGACATGAAGACATGAGAACATGTTTTCTTGCATTCCTATCTTCCTGTCTGAAAATTTACTCCCATTCTATTGTTGCAGGTGGTTTTGAAGTTATATCATAAATGATGCGGTTCACACCTTTCACTTCATTCACAATTCTACGAGAGATGATGTCAAGCACATCGTATGGGATGCGTGCCCAATCGGCTGTCATACCATCAATAGATGTTACAGCACGAATACCAAGAGCATAGTCATAAGTACGTTCGTCACCCATCACACCAACGCTTTGAAGATTAGTCAACACTGTGAAATATTGCCATATTTCGCGGTCAAGACCCGCTTTTGCAATCTCTTCGCGGAGGATAGCATCACTTTCGCGCACGATGTGGAGTTTTGCTTCTGTAATATCACCAATAATACGAATTGCAAGACCTGGACCAGGGAATGGTTGACGCCATACCATTGCCGAAGGAATGCCTAATGCCTCACCTAAAACACGCACTTCATCTTTAAACAACACATTAAGTGGCTCAACCAATTTGAATTTCATGTCTTTAGGAAGCCCACCTACGTTATGGTGCGATTTAATAGTTTGAGCAGTTTTTGTGCCCGACTCAATTACGTCAGTATAAAGTGTACCTTGTGCCAAGAAATCGAAATCACCAAGTTTAGCACTCTCTTCATCAAAGCAGTAAACAAACTCGTTACCAATAATTTTACGTTTACGTTCAGGGTCTGACACGCCTGCAAGTTTACCCAAGAAGCGTTCGCGTGCATCAATACGCACTACGTTGATACCAAACAAATCTTTACACATATCCATCACTTGGTCACCTTCGTTTTTACGAAGCATACCGTGGTCGATGAACATACATGTAAGTTGGTCGCCAATTGCTTTGTGGATAAGCACTGCTACAACTGTCGAATCGACACCACCACTCAAACCACACAACACTTTGCGGTCACCCACTTGTTCGCGGATTTTAGCAATTTGCATGTCGATGTAACTTTCCATTGTCCAATTCTTTTGTGCTTCACACACTTTGAACACAAAGTTAGCAATAATATCTGTGCCATATACCGAACCGCGCACTTCTGGGTGGAATTGCACAAGGTATGTTTTAAGTTCAGGATTATAGATAGCAGCCGCAAGTCCATTATCACTTTTTGCTGCCATACGGAAGTTTTCAGGATGACGTGCTACGTGGTCGCCATGCGACATCCATACATCTTGTGTTTTTGGTAGTCCATCAAACAAAAGGCAATCATCTTCCACATGGATAGGCATTTTGCCATACTCTTTGGTTGTACCTTTTTCGATTACACCACCATAGAATTTGCTTGTCAATTGCATACCATAACAAATACCAAGAATAGGCAATCCCATTGAGAAAATCTCAGGGTCGCAATTGAATGCATCTGCTTCATATACCGACTTAGGACCGCCACTGAATACGATACCCTTTACGCCCGGTATTGCGCGAATTTGCTCTGCTGTAAGGTCGTGCGAACGCAACTCACTGAAAACGCCCATTTCACGAATGCGACGTGCAATAAGTTGGTTGTATTGCGAACCAAAATCGAGCACTAATATTTTGTCGTAAGTCATAGTTAAAGTTTAGTGATTAGTGATTAGTGTTGAGTGTATAGTGTTAGATGCCACAGGCTCTCTATACTCTATACTCTATACTCTATACATTATTTTGTGTAATTTGGTGCTTCTACTGTAATATCTACATCGTGTGGATGCGACTCACGAAGACCTGCATTTGTAATACGCACAAATACACTATCACGTTTGAGCGACTCAATATCAGGAGTACCACAATAGCCCATACCCGAACGAATACCACCACAAAGTTGATAAATAGTATCTGCCAATGCACCCTTGAATGCTACACGACCCTCAATACCTTCTGGCACAAGTTTCTTAGCATTTACATCTTTGGCTTGGAAGTAGCGGTCTGCCGAACCACGTTTCATTGCAGCCAACGAACCCATACCAACATACACTTTATATTTACGGCCTTGGAATACGATTTCGTCGCCAGGACTTTCACTACATCCTGCAAACAACGAACCAAGCATAACTACATCAGCACCTGCAGCAAGTGCTTTAACAATATCACCTGAAAATTTGATACCACCATCAGCAATAACGCATACACCTTTGTCTTTGCAGAATTCAGCCACTTCAGCCACAGCCGAAATTTGAGGCACACCAACACCCGCCACAACACGAGTTGTACAAATTGAACCAGGACCAATACCTACTTTCACGCAATTAGCACCTGCTTCAATCAAGTCTGCTGCAGCCTCTTTTGTCACAATATTACCTGCCACAATGTCAAGGTCAGGATATGCTTGACGAATAGAACGCACTGCTTCTATAATATTATGCGAATGACCATGAGCCGAATCAACAGTAATAACGTCAACACCTGCTTTCACAAGTGCATCAACACGTTTCATCATATCTGCCGCAACACCCACTGCCGCACCACAACGAAGACGTCCACTTGCATCTTTACATGCGTTAGGATAGTTACCAACGTTGTCAATATCTTTCGATGTAATCAAGCCAACCAAATGACCTTCATCATCAACGATAGGCAATTTCTCAATACGATTTTTCCACAATATCTCCTTAGCCTCCAATAGCGAAGTACCAATTTTAGCAGTTACGAGGTTCTCTTTTGTCATAACCTCGCTCACTTTTGTTTCATCAGGAGTAAGATATTTCAAATCACGATTAGTAATAATACCAACAAGACGATTTTCATCATCCACTACAGGCAAACCACTAATACGATATTTATTCAACAAACGTTCACAATCGAGCAATGTACTATCTGCCGAAAGTGTTATAGGATTAGTAATCATACCACTTTCGTAGCGTTTCACCAAATCCACTTTTGCCGCCTGTTCCTCGATGCTCATGTTTTTATGAATAAAACCAAGACCACCCTCGCGCGCAATAGCAATAGCAAGTGTCGATTCTGTCACTGTGTCCATTGCCGCACTCACAAGCGGAATATTCAACTCAATATTACGAGTCAAATGTGTTTTAAGACTAATTTGCGATGGCAACACGTTCGATTTTTGAGGAACGAGCAACACATCATCAAATGTCAAACCTGTTCTAATGTTATCAAATTTCATATATTTAGTTTTTTTCGCTCCGCTCAGTCGACAGTCAACAGTCAACAATCTACGGACGATATTCAATTATGAATTATGAACCGAAGGTCTTTGAACCTTTAGGTGAAAAAATTATGAACCGAAGGTCTTTGAACCTTTAGGTGAAAAAATTGTGAATTACTCTTCAATACCGTTACGTTTATAAATGTAATCCACTTGCGAGAAATAATAATCCAAAGTAAAGCAAGCATCCAACTCCTCGCGAGTCAAATAACTCATCACCTTTTCGTTCTCTGCAAGCAACTCTTGATAATCCAATCCCTCGCCCCATGCACGCATAGCAATAGGTTGAACCGTATCGTATGCCTCTTCACGCACAAATCCCCTCTCAATCAAAGCATTCATCACGCGTTGAGCAAAAATAACCTTCTTAGTACGATAAATATTTGCCAACATCTGTTCAGGGAAAATAACAATATTCTCCAATATACCCTTAAAGCGATTAAGCATATAGTCAAGCAACATAGTCGCATCAGGCAAAATAATACGCTCAGTAGCCGAGTGCGAAATATCACGCTCATGCCACAATGCCACGTTTTCAGCAAATGTAGCCATATAACCACGCATCACACGCGCACAACCACAAATATTCTCTGACGAAATAGGATTACGCTTATGTGGCATAGCCGACGAGCCCTTTTGACCTTTACCGAATGCCTCTTCCACCTCATGCACCTCCGTACGTTGCAAGTTACGAATCTCAAGAGCCATTTGCTCAAGCGACGACGCAATCACTGCCAACGTTGCCATATAATATGCATGACGGTCGCGTTGCAACACCTGAGTACTAACCAATGCATGATTAATACCAAGATGCTCACACACATACTCCTCTATAAATGGAGGAATATTTGCAAAATTACCCACAGCACCACTCATCTTGCCACATTCAACATCCGCTGCTGCACGCTCAAAACGCTCAACATTACGTTTCATCTCTGCATACCACAACACCCATTTCAAACCAAACGAAGTAATATCTGCATGAATACCATGAGTCCTACCAATACAAGGTTGCGATTTAAAGCGGATTGCCTGTTTGCGCAACACATCTACAAACTCACGCAAATCCTCACGCAAAATATCGTTCGCCTGCTTAATCAAATATCCATTAGCAGTATCAACCACATCTGTCGAAGTCAATCCATAATGAACCCACTTACGCTCTTCCCCCAAAGTCTCACTCACCGCACGCGTAAACGCCACAACATCATGACGCGTTTGTTGCTCAATCTCATAAATCCTAGGAATTGAAAATGAAGCATTCTCCCAAAGTTTTTTAATATCCTCTTCAGGAACAACACCAAGTTTACTCCATGCCTCCGAAGCATAAAGTTCAACCTTCAAATAAGCATTAAATTTGTTCTCTTCCGTCCAAACATTGCGCATTGCCGGACGACTATAACGTTCAATCATAAAATATATATATTTATAAAATTACTAAAAATCCACCCTATTCCCTACTCCTTGCTCCCTGCTCCCTACCCCCCTGCTCCTTACCCTCAAGCAACCTTCAAGCAACCTTCACCGAAGAAGACTGACACCCACCAACAGTGTATATTCACCCCTAAAAAAACACAAAGAGCGACACACAAAGCATCACTCTCCTTATATCTCACGGCACACAACACCACACATCGCCTCGCAGCGCATACCCATACATAACATAACCGCCTGTGTACCAATAGTAAACATAATTTTCAAAAAAAATACAATTATCATTGCAAAGATAAAAAAAAAATACCAACAAGCCAAACCTTTTTACAAAATTTTCACTACCTTTGCATCGACAAAAATATTAACCCCAAAAACACATCACAAAATGAAACACATCACACTAATAATCACACTCATCGCCCTCCTCGCTTGCAACAACGCCAACAAACAACAGTCAACAGACAACAGCCAACAGTCAACTCCCTGCTCCCTGCTCCCTACTCCCTACTCCCTACCCCCTACTCCCTGCTCCCTACCTAAATCCCTATTGCTTGGCAAATTCGACCCCGCCACCGACACCAACTTCATCGCAATCCCCCCTCACATGACCTCCCACACCAACATCTATTGCCAACGACAAACCCTCCAAGCCTACATCGCAATGCGCGACTCAGCACTCAAAGAAAACATCTCACTAACAATCGTATCCGCCACTCGCACATTCGACCGCCAACGCCAAATCTGGGAACGTAAATGGAACTCAACACCATCCCTACCAAACGACACAACAGCACACATCCAAAAAATACACAACATCATGCGCTACTCTTCAATGCCCGGCACATCTCGCCACCATTGGGGCACCGACCTCGACTTCATTTCCGTCGAAACCGACTATTGGACTCACGGCGAAGGCCTGCGCACATACCAATGGCTATGCGCCAACGCCCACAAATTCGGCTTCTTCCAACCCTACACCTCCGACCCCTCTCGCACAGGCTATGCCGAAGAACGATGGCATTGGAGTTATGCTCCACTCTCTAAACCCTACCTCCATGCATACCAACAAAAAATCACCGCCAAAGACATCACTGGCTTCAGCGGCTCCTACCTCATCGACTCCCTCAACATAATCCAAACTCACGTCCTCGGAATATCTCAATAAACAAAAAAATCTCGGTATCAAACAAATACCGAGATTTCTTTTTATATCAAATACTAAATTAGAAACTATAACCGATACCAAGACCAAGAATTGTTTTGAATTGTACGCGTGGACTTTGACCAATCACTTCACCTGCTGCATTCAAATCGTCAAACAACACACGGTCATAGTATTTCAATTGTGTACCGAGCGACACATTCAACACTTTAAGGAATTGATAAGAAATCGACAAATCCCAATCAAGGTCAACGTGAGGTTTCACCGAATAAGGCGTAAACACAGTCACCGTAGAAATCACCTTGAAATTATCAATCATATTAAAATTCACACCTGCTTTAAGCGAAGCACCAAACTCTGCTTGATAATTACGTGTACACACTCCTGTCAATGGGTCAAGATGTTTCTCCACATAATCCGCGCCAAAATATTTTGCACGCAAATCAGCATTCGTAGCAGTAGTGATACGACCTGCAACAGGCGAAACATAAATAGAGAATATGCTACTTGGCTTCCAGTCAATACCGACAGAGAGGTCAGTATAAGAAGGAGTCATAATTTGCGAAATTGGAGTCAATTCATCTTGCGAATAGTCATAACCATAAGCATATTGTGTTTTGAAAGAACCAAGAGCAGTCAAATACCACGATTTTGCCATCTCCCAACCAAATTTAGTTGAGATATTAAGTTTATCATTAGTCTTTTGCCAATTGTGCTTAGTATTATCAACAAAACTTTCACCAAAGTCAGTGTCAATATTTGAATCCCACGCAAAAGGACCATTTTTGTAAAGAAACGAAACGTTACCCGCTGCCACCATATTGATGTTGTTGTTACCACCTGCAGCCCAATTCACAAGACTTGTCGCCGAAGCATTGAATGTGATAATACCCGAAACCTTCCAATTTGATTTCTTTTCTGTCTCCTCTGCCTTTGTAGTCTCAATAATTTTAGCCGCTTCCGACTGTGCAGATTGAGCAACTGCTTTTGCCGCGTCCTGACCATTAACTGACACAACAAATGCGCCAAGCGCAAAAATAGAAAGTAATAATTTTTTCATATTCATAGATTCTTTTAATAGCGAATAGCAAGTACCAAACCACCATCTTCGCCTGTTATTAATTAGACAATTTTTTTTAACCCTCTTTGTGTTCAAACTGATAACCAAAATTGCGCAACTTACGCTCTCTATTACGCCAATCTTTCTCCACCTTCACATACAATTGAAGGAATACTTTTTTCTCAAAAAAAGCCTCAATATCCTTACGAGCCTCAGTCCCCACTTTGCGCAAAGCAGCACCTTGCTTGCCTATGATGATACCCTTTTGCGAATCACGCTCACAGAACACCACAGCACTTATGCGTATAATATCATCATCTTCTTTGAATTCCTCCACCATCACCTCCACTGCGTATGGTATCTCTTTGTCGTAATTAAGAAGTATTTTCTCTCGAATAATCTCATTCACAAAAAAACGCTCAGGACGGTCTGTCAACGCATCCTTATCAAAAAACGGAGGCGAATCAGGCAACAATCCCTTAATGCGCTCAAACAACTGCTCAATACCAAACTTTTCAGCAGCCGAAATTGGGAATATTTCAGCATTAGGCAGTTCTTTATGCCAAAACTCTACCAACTCCTCCAATTTCTTTTGGTCGATAAGGTCAATTTTATTGATTATCAAAATGGTATTCACATGGTCCATTTTTTTGACTTTATCAAGAAAAAAAGCATTCTTCTCTGCCGAATCCAACACATCAGTCACATACAACAACACATCTGCATCTGTCAATGCCGATTGCGAAAATCCGAGCATCGACTCCTGCAACTTATAGTTAGGCTTCAACACTCCTGGCGTGTCTGAATATACAATTTGGAAATCCTCACCATTCACGATACCCATAATACGATGGCGAGTTGTCTGCGCTTTAGACGTGATAATAGAAATTCTTTCGCCTACAAGGGCGTTCATCAACGTAGATTTACCCACATTGGGGTTACCCACAATATTTACAAAACCTGCTTTGTGTGACATAGTTACATAGATAATCCGTCGTTTTTACAAATAAAATTTAGTCATTTTATTACCTACGACTTCTAACGTGCAAATTTACAAAAAAATGCTCATTCCACCAAATACTTACATTACAAAAAAAATAGGCCGAAAATTCTCAGCCTATTCATATTCTTCAATTAAAAGAATTTTATAAAAATCCTCTTAAATATTAAATTTCGAAATCTACATCGAAATCATATTTTTTCTCTTCTGTTGCAGGAGCCGCTTCTACTACAGGTGCTTCCACTACAGCAGCAGGTTGTTCATTACGAAAACTGCGGAACTCACGAATGTCGCGTGCGCCATTAGCAGCATTGTTTTCATTGATAAAACCGATAATCTCTGTCAACGCTTCTGTGAACTTCTCAAAATCCTCTTTGTAAAGGAAAATTTTGTGCTTTTCATACATTACAGGAGCATTTTCATCTTCTGCGAATTTCTTCTTACTCTCAGTGATTGCAAGAAATAAATCATTGTTACGACTACGTTTCACATCAAGGTAATAGATACGTTTACCCGCTTTTACCGACTTAGAGAACACAATTTCTTGCTCTTTTCTCTCATTTTTAAATTCTTCCATATCGATACAACTCTGTTTTAAGTACCTGACTATTAAATAGTCAAATCAATTTTAATTTGTTTTGTTAAAATAAATAAATAGTGTTTATTTTCAATCTCCAAAGTTGTAATTTTTTTTTGACATAGCAAAATATTTTTTAATATTTTTTTTAAAAAAATTCACACAACAAAGAAAAGCATGCTCATAAGCTTAAATATCAGCAAGTTAACACCAAGCCTCAAATTTAAAATTTCAAACCTCAAATTTT
>JAFYMM010000011.1 GCA_017550055.1 Paludibacteraceae bacterium | reverse complement strand
CTTAATTGCTACTAATGACCCTGACAGCAACTTATATTGGCAAGAAGTGAAACTTCCTCTTGCAATGGCAGAAGGTCGTTATTTGGTATTGGTAAACGATAATTTCGGAACAACATCAAATCAAATGTATATTGATGATGTAATTATTGAACCTGCTGATAAATGTGTTACTCCTTATGGAATATTTGTTTCTAATTTGAAATCTACAAGTGCGACAATCAATTGTAATTATGATGCAAATGCATTGGGTTGTGTGGTTGTTTACTCTACATCTGAGGATATGACTGAAAATGTAGTAGAAAAAATGGTTACTGAATTCCCTTGTACAATTGAAGGTCTTACACCGGCAACACGTTATTATGTACGTATGCAACAACTTTGTCGTACAGAGGAAGGTGTTGAGATAGTGTCAGATTGGTCAGAAAAACAAAACTTTGTTACTGCATACCAATATCGTTTTAATGAAGAGTTTGAAACAACACGTTTCGTGCCTGAATTCTGGATGCGTGCTACATCTCCTGATATTGCAACTGTATTTGAAACACAAGCTCCGCTCAACTACTTGCCAGATGCAAACTCGCTTGTATGTTGGAAAACTCGTACTGCTTTGCATGAAACAGGTATGTTCTCTACAGGTCATATTCAATCTTCTATTAAAGCAGCTGCGTTTGGAACAACAGATTGGTTGATTACTCCATCAATTGAATTGGAAAAAGACAGAAAACAACACATGTTGTTTGATCTTGCTCTTACTGATATTAATTCTAATTATCCATTCAATCCTGCTGATGGTGGTTCAAATGGTGATGATAAATTCTATGTAGTTGTTTCGGAAGATAATGGTGCTACTTGGACAAATGTAAATACAACTTTATGGGAAAATTCACTTGCTGCAGATTATGTATTGAATGATATTCCATATACAGGTCAACGTTATCGTATTGATTTGAGCAAGTATGCAGGTAAAGTTATTAAAGTTGCATTCTATCTTGAATCTTTGGAATTGAACTATGAATTGGATATGCACCTTGATAATGTTTATATTAACTCTTATCTTGATGAAGAGGTGCCTGTTGCACTTTGTCAAAGTGAAGACTTCTATTATAATGATTTCTTTGTAGCTTCAAATGATATTAAGGTTGGTGAAAATGAATTCACTTATCCTAAATATATGAAGTCTGTAGTTGATACAATGTACGTATTTAACGTAAATGTTACTCCTATGATTGAAACTACATTGGAAGGAACTATTTGTGAAGGTGATGTTTATGCTCTTAATGGCTTTAAAGAATTAACTAAAGCGGGTGTGTATAAACAAAAATTGTTGTCAGCAAATGGATGTGACTCTGTAATTACACTTAATTTGGCAGTAACTCCAATTCAAACAGAAGTTGTATTTGACACTATTTGTTTCGGTTCTACTTATACTTGGAATGGTGAAACATATAATCGTTCGGGAGCTTATACTCAAACATTGACATCGGTTGTTACTGGTTGCGACTCTGTTGTGACTTTGATGCTCAAGGTTAATGATGCTCTTGCTTCTACAGAACGAGTAGAAATCTGTTTCGGTGAAACATATACATTTGGAGGAAAAGTTATTTCTGAATCAGGAGAATATACTGAAACATTCAAAACTGTGGATGGTTGTGATTCTATTGTGACTCTTACAGCAGTTGTATTGCCAGACTATCGTCAAACATATAACGAAGTAATTTGTGCTGGTGAAACATTTACAGGCTATGGTTTCAATGAAGTAGGTCGTTCAGGTTCTTATTCATTGAAATTACAATCAGTTGGTGGTTGCGACTCTACAATAACATTGAATCTTACAGTATTGTCTGGGGATACAACACGTGTAGAACAAACAATCAAGGAAACTGATCTTCCATACGAATTCCAAGGTAAGGTTTATCCAGTAGGAACAGCAGTTGGCGTTCATGTTGATACAATTAATGTATCTACAGAAAATTGTGATAATGTTATTATCTTGACTCTCACAATCGAAGAAGTTGTAGGCGTGGATAATATTGCAATTGCAGATTTAACAATGGTGCCAAACCCTGTACGTGTTGCAGAAGAATTGGTTGTTGTAGGTGAATTTACTGAATTGGAACGTCAAGGTTTAATTGTCACAGTATTTAATGCTCTTGGACAAAAAGTATATGAAGCAGAACCTGATATTTACCCAATAGTTGTTGATGGTTTATATCAACGTGGAGTATATGTTGTTCGAGTAGTGACTGGTCTTGGTGAAGTTTATCAAGGTAAAGTTATCGTTGAATAAAATTCTCTTAATATTTATTAATTCTCTAATGAGTGAAGTAGTGTAAAATCTACTTCACTTATTGGAATTAAAAATTAAGGCAATAAAAATCTAGTATCATTTATTTGATGCTGGATTTTTATTGCCTTTTTAAACCTTTAGCTATAAAAACTATCAAAATAGTACAATCCCTTAAAATTAATAATTATGAAACGATTAATTATTTTATCTGTTTTTGCTGTTTTGGCAATATTTACAGTTTCTGCTGAAGATATTATTTTATTGACTAATGGGGCTACTATTCGTGCAAAAGTGATTACGTGCTCATCTGCTGAAGTGCAATATTTTAATCTTGATATTCACGATGGACCTATGTTTACATTATTTGACCATGAGATTGCGTTGGTGGAATTAAATAATGGGCAAACTTATTATTATTCGCCTATGAACTTTGAGTTGACTAAGATGTCGTATAATCAAATTTTTCATTTTTCTCCTCGTAATTATTATCATGAGGGCAAATTCTATCATCGTTCGCAAATGGAAGATTTATTGAAGAATAGATGTGAGGTTGCTTATCGAGAATATCGCAAGGGTAAAACCTTGAATTATGTGGGTTGGGGGTTGTTTGCTGGTGGTTTTGTGTTTGATGCTGCTGGAATAGCATTGATGAGTTATGGTGCTTGGGATTCGGGTCGGGCCTTGTTGATATTGGGTTCTGCAACCACGTTGGCTTCGATTCCTACTATTATTGTAGGGCAATATAAAATCAATAATGCATATAAGAAATATAATAAGCAAGACCTTTCGCTTAATTTAGGTGTTAATCCGACGGGCTTAGGTTTGTCATTGCAATTTTAATTATTGTTATTATGCAAAATAGGCTGTTTCTAATATTTGAAACAGCCTATTTTGTGTAAATATTTTAGAAATTTTCGGGCCAGAGATATGTGCCATCGTAGATGGCGTAGCCGTAGTTTTGGTAGAATTCATCGAGAATTAGGAGTTGGCAGCCTGAGGCGAGACGCATATTGATTTCTTGGTGTAGATGGCCCATAATGATATAATCGACGTTGGGGTGTTGGGTTGAGAACTGTTTTGCCCATTCTACTTGAAAGGCATTGGAGTCAGTTGTATGAGTCTCGTAGTAGTTGTGGTGGCGGTTGGTGTTTGCGATGGAATCGTGCTTTTTTCGGTTGCGTGCACTCCAACGATAACCAAAGGTGTACCCTAAGCTTGGTATCATTAGGTGGCGGAAAAGCCATTGTGCTATGGGATTTTCGAATATGCGATTGAGAATGAGGATGGAGCGACGTTTTTCGCCTAAACCATGTCCGTGTGCAAGGTAGAATTGTTTGCCTTCTATGTCGATGAAATCGCCTTTTTTGTGAACGATGAGTCCACAATAGTTTTGGAGGTAGCCATAGGTCCATTGGTCGTGATTGCCACAGAAGAAATGGATGCGGGTGCCTTGCTCTGTTTTTTGGCGAAGAGCATTGAGTAGGCGGTCGAATCTAGGAGGAATGGCGTGGGCAAATTCGAACCAAAAGTCAAATATGTCGCCAAGGAGATATATTTCGGATTCTTCGGCAGTGACCATATTGAGCCATTCGATGAAATGGGCGATTTTTGCGTCATTGTCATCAAATAGGCGTGAACCAAGATGGGCATCTGCTACGAAATAGTGTTTCATTTTTTTATGTTACTTTTGTCATTGTTTCTTTGTTACTTTTGTGACCAAAAGTAACCAAAAGTCTCGTGCTGTGCTTAGAAACGCTAAAGTATAGCAATAAATCCTACAGCGCTTAAACTCGGGCAAACTCACTGCTCTCCACAATTATGGCTCTTGCCCATAAATTTTGCACTTCGTTGTTGGACAGTGTACCTCGCCAAAAACCGCTGCTTAACGGATTTATTACTATCCTTTTTCTTCGTGTTTCTAAGACAAGGCACATTTGCCATTCGGCGTTAACGTGCATTTTTTGAGGTGAGGCGTATTTTTTTTTGTGAATATTTGTGTTATTTGTGAGAGATTTAAATGCTACAAGCTGTTTATAGCAGTCCGAGTTCGAGTTGGGCTTCTTCTGACATCATAGAGCGGTCCCATTCGGGTTCGAATACGAGATTGACTGTTACTGATTTTACGCCTTCGACTGATTCGATTTTCATTTTTACGTCTTCCATAATGAATTCGGCAGCAGGGCAGTTGGG
>JAFYMM010000074.1 GCA_017550055.1 Paludibacteraceae bacterium | reverse complement strand
CCACCATGGGCGATAGTTATTTTCTGAGAATAGAAAGCATTGTTTCTAAGTGCAGTTTCGATATGGAGTTTTGTCTTTCTCCAACGAGGGTCATTATCTGCAACTAAAATAGTATTTACAGGACTAACAACTTCTATATTTTTATCTATAGTCGAATCAAAAATAAAATGATGATTTTTTACGAGTTCGCTTATACCTGTAACATGAAGCAAATAACCATTATCGGTATTTCGCTCCACATTGGTAATTAAGAACTCTTCGCCTCGAACTGTAATTCTCTGACCAGATGAAAAATTAACCATATACACATTTATTTTGAATGCACAAAGATACAAATAAAAATCGATATAATATAACATTTATAAGAAAAATTCCATTGTCTTTTTCAAACAAAAAAACGGTAAAACCAATTTGATTTTACCGCTTTAAGGTTATTTTGTTTTTTTTTCGCTTTGCTTAAAAAATTGCTAAACTCAGCATAAGCAAAATTCTTTGCTTATACTTTCGCGTAATCGCAATTTTCCCTCCGCTCAAGAAAATTATTCCGCTCGGAAATCTTTAATATCACAAACTGAAATTTTTGTAACTACAAAAATAAATAACAAAAAGGGCAACAACATTCAAACAAGTTTGATGTTGCTACCCTTTTATTATTTAATTGCTATTGCAAATTATTCAGTTCACGAAAAACAGATTCCGCTCACTTATTATAATTTTTCGATAATTTCACCACCTTTCAACATAGCTGCTTCGTTAGCAGGAAGGAGTTTGTGGTGACGTTCTGGCAATGATTTTTTAAGACCGAGCATAACTTTGTCGAGTTCTACAACAGGATCTACTTTCAAGAGACCACCAAGTACGAACATGTTGAAAGTTTTAGCTTGACCAAGAGCTGCAGCTGTGTCAGTTGCAGGGATGCGATATACGTTGATATCTTTACGTTCTGGAACGCGAGTCATACCATTAGGGTCGAAAATCAAGATACCACCAGGTTTAACGCGTGATTCGAATTTATCCATTGAAGGTTGGTTGAGAACGACAACGATATCGTATTTTTGCAACAATGGAGATGCGATTGGATCATCAGAAAGGATGACAGTAACGTTGGCAGTACCACCACGTTGTTCTGGACCATAAGCAGGCATCCAAGTTACCTCTTTACCTTGCATAAGACCTGCATAAGCAAGAATCTTACCCATTGAAAGAACACCTTGTCCACCAAATCCAGCTATGATAATTTCTTTTTTCATAATTTTTTAGTTGTTAAAAAATTATAGATAATTGGCTTCAGTTCGGCATACAAACAGAAAAATCTATCGATTTTTCAAAGTCTTTTGCTTATCGCTAAAATTAAAACAAGTTTTATTTTATCGTTAATCAAAATTCTTTTTGCCTGCTCTCACCTCGCACAATCATTCATAATTTAGGATTAGAGATGATTAATTTCGTCGAAACGTTTTTTTGGAGTGTCTTTCAAGTCTCCAAGAGGATATTTAGCAAACATGTGCTCTTCCATCCAAGCATTTGATTGAACTGGAGTCATTTTCCAGTTTGTATTACAGTGCGATACGAATTCTACGATAGAAGTACCTTTACCGTCGATTGAGTTTTGGAATGCTTTGCGGATAGCTTTTTTAGCACGTACGATGCTTGCTGTTTTGTGAACTGATTGACGAGTTACGTAGCAAGTACCATCGATTTCTTTCAAAAGGTCAGAAATACGGAGTGGGAAACCATACATATCTGTGTTACGGCCGTAAGGACAAGTAGCTGTTTTCATACCTTCGAGGGTAGTTGGAGCCATTTGACCACCAGTCATACCGTAGATACCGTTGTTAACGAAGAAGATAACGATATTTTCGCCACGGTTACAAGCGTGGATAGTTTCAGCAGTACCGATAGCAGCCAAGTCACCGTCACCTTGATAAGTGAACACAACTTTGTCTGGCATCAAGCGTTTAACAGCTGTAGCAAGTGCTGGAGCACGACCGTGAGCTGCTTCTTGCATATCGATATCGAAATAGTTGTAAGCGAATACCGAGCAACCTACAGGAGCAATACCGATAGTTTTTTCTTGAATGCCCATTTCTTCGATTACTTCGGCAATAAGTTTGTGGATAACACCATGTGAACAACCCGGACAATAGTGCATAATATTGTCAGTCAAGACTTTGGTTTTGCCGTAAACCAAATTTTCGGGTTTAATAATATCTTGTTTTGTCATCTTAGTACTTATTTAATAATTTGTGTTTTGAGGGCTTCAAGAGCTTCTTCTGCTGAAGGGATGATACCACCTTGACGGCCATAGAAACCAACTGGTTTAGAACCGTTAACAGCAAGACGAACGTCTTCTACCATTTGACCTGCACTCATTTCAATTGACATGAAACCTTTTACGCGAGTTGCAAGTTCTTGGATTTTTTTAGTTGGGAATGGGAACAATGTGATTGGACGCAATACACCAACTTTGATACCTTCTGCGCGAGCGTATTCAACAGCTTGTTTACAGATACGAGCTGAAGAACCGAATGCTACGAATACATAGTCAGCATCGTCGAGCATATATTCTTCGAAACGAACTTCGTTTTCTTCGATTTCGCGATATTTAGCTTGAAGACGGATGTTAGTTGCTTCCATTACTTCTGACTCAAGAGCCAAAGAAGTGATGATGTTGTGGTCGCGACCTACTTTACCAGTAGTAGCCCATGGACATTGTGCGATAACTTCTTCCATAGAACGACGTGGTTTGAATGGAGGCAATACAACTTTTTCCATCATTTGACCGATAACACCGTCAGACAACATCAAAACAGGGTTACGATATTTGAATGCCAATTCATAGCCGAGGTCAACGAAGTCAGCCATTTCTTGTACTGTAGATGGAGCAAGAACAATCATGTGATAGTCACCGTGACCACCACCTTTAACTGATTGGAAATAGTCAGCTTGTGAAGGTTGGATTGTACCAAGACCAGGACCGCCACGCATTACGTTGAGAATCAAACATGGGAGTTCAGCAGCAGCGATATAAGAGATACCCTCTTGTTTCAAAGATACACCTGGTGAAGATGACGATGTCATAACTTTTTTACCACATGCAGCACCTGCATAAACCATGTTAATTGCTGATACTTCACTCTCTGCTTGAAGAACCACCATACCAGTTTCTTCCCAAGGTTTGAGTTCTTGT
Source organism: Paludibacteraceae bacterium (assembly GCA_017550055.1). Classification (GTDB taxonomy): domain Bacteria; phylum Bacteroidota; class Bacteroidia; order Bacteroidales; family Paludibacteraceae; genus Aphodosoma. Next base: position 394 of record JAFYMM010000074.1, on the reverse strand, counting down.
AGGGTTTCCATAACCTCAGATTGAGGGGTAATAGGATAACCAAAATAGCCATCGCAACCGCTACGCACTGCAGCGTGAGCGAAAGCCTCATTACCTTTCATTAATTTAATTTCTTCCATAGCCTTTGGACAACTTTTAGAGGGTTACTTTATAAACAGAAATACAAGCATCAGGACATACATAACCACAAGAACAACAGCCAACACAGTCTTCAGTGACCATTTCAGCATAGTTGTAACCTTTGGCATTCACCTGAGATGCTAATCCCAAAACTTTAGATGGACATGCTGCTACGCACAAGCCACATCCTTTGCAGCGTTCTGTATCCACAACGACTGCACCTTTGAATTTTGCCATAGTATTATAATTTGAATTAAAAGTGTGTGTTATACAT
>JAFYMM010000073.1 GCA_017550055.1 Paludibacteraceae bacterium | reverse complement strand
CTCTATTTTTTTTGTGATTAGGGGTGGTTTGGGTGTAGGCGAGTAATTTTGCAGGTATTACTATAGTATATTTATCATATATTTATAGTATATTTATCCTATATTTATGGTATATTTATAGTATATTTATGATATATTTATAGTATGTTTATCCTATGTTGTAGGTAAGGAGAGGGTAGGGAGTTGAGAGTTGAAAGTTAGGAGTTGAGAATACTGTGTAATATGTTTTTTGTTCGTTTAGCTAATAGGGAAAGAGGATGATTTATTTTATTATTTTATAAGGTGTTGTGTAATTAAAATGTTTTTTGTAACTTTGCGATATAGTGTTGTAAATTTGAAAAATAATATATTATGAAACGAGTTTTAGGTTTTTTTGTTGCTATTGTAGCAATGTTTGTTATGGCGGGTTCTGTTTCTGCTGCGTTGCAAACTACTACTATTGGACCAGTTGCAGGGTATGGTTTTTTGAATGGGCCAAATGGTTTGGATTGGGTATATACCACTTCGTTTACGGAAGAGAAGGGGTATTATACTTATATGGAGGTAAAGGTTTATGATGAGGAGAATAATTTGGTTAGTACGATTGCTGATAGTTTGCATGTGGATGGTGCTATTGGTGTGCGTATGGTGAATATGCAACCGTATTTGACTAAGAAGTTTTTTAATCAAGATAATAATTATGAGGTGATGGTGTTTGTGTATGCAAATACGGCTGATTATAAGGGTAAGTATTTGCATTATATTTATTCGTTGACTGAGGGTAAGGCCCAAAGGTTGTATGAGATAGATGGTACTTTTCACATGGCTGAGAATATGTCGGTAAATTCTTATTCTGAGGTTTATACTATGATATTCCAAAGGGAAGAGAGGGGCGATGATAATAGTTTGTTGTATCATTATGATGTCTATAATAAGGCGTCTTATTTTTCGAATTATGTGGCAGAAAAGAAACATACTTTTACTGTTGATTATAAGTATGTCTCTTCTTCGGGTGAAGAGCCATCGCCGATATTGATGGTGAATAATAATGGTAAGGCGAATTATGTGTTGGCTCAGTATGAAAAGCCTTATTTTACAATTCCAGAGGATGTGAATCAAGATTTGATTGTGAATGAGGGTAATAGTTTGGTAATTAAATATTATGATGATAAGTTTGAACTTGCCTATGAGACTAAAATTCCTGTAGAGTTGACTTCAAAATATTTGTATTCTTTTCTACATTTGGGTAGTTTGAATATTTCGGGGGATATTTTGTTGAATTATGGAGGTGGTGATGCTCCTGCGTATATTATTACGGTTAAGGATTATCAAACTAGTTCGGATAGTTATATTACATCGTATAGATTGTATGATGCCGAGGGTAATAAATTGAAGGATATTGTTGAGAATGTGGTGAGTAGTAGTGTGATGGGGAATGTTGTTGGTCAGCCTAAGCAGTGGATGTTTGCTTGTGAAGAGGGAGAATCTGGTGTGTTTAAGTTTGTGGATTTTCCAGCTTGTGATGTTGTTGCTGAGTTACCTGTAACTACAAAGGAGGGTATGGTGTTATCGTCATCTATTGATCGTTATGGCAAGGGGACTTCGTATCAGTATGCGGTTGCATTGTTGCAAGGCGAATTGACAAAAGATGGTTCGACTTTGCATAGAATAGCATGGTTTAACAACGATGGTTCGTTTGATCGTTACGATGTGTTGAATTTGGGTAAGGGAGTTGAAAATGCGATGTTTAATATTGCGACAGAGGCATTGAATCCTCATTTGTTTAATACTGATGATGCGCGAGAATATATGGTTTTGTTGACTAAATCGCGTGATGGTTCAGATGTTAAAGATAAGGTTTTAGCTATTTGTAGTACAAAAGGTGATGTGTTGTTTGAAACAGGTTCTGATGTATCAAAGGGTGGTGATTTAGGCTCTATATGTTTGCTTAATACAAGAACTGCTCCAGTATTGATGTGCCCTTATAGCGATGGACGAACAATTACGCTTCAATATGTGGAGTTGCCGTTGAATGCTGTGGCAATGAAGGGAGAGGGTACTGCTGAAAATCCATACGAAATAGCGAGTGCCTATGATTTTACTTTGATTGAAAATAATCTTGATGCCTATTATAAGGTAGTTAATGATATTGATTTTATGAATGTTGTGTTTACTGGAGTGAAAGGTGAATTTACAGGTAGATTGGACGGGGGCAATTTTGAAATTAAAAATATTGTTTTAGATGGTAGTGGTATGTTTGTTTCTTTGAGAGATTCTGCTGTGGTGGAAAATATGGTGTTGCGCAATGTCGTGTTGTCTGTTTCTAAATTCACGGATGTGGCTGGTATTGTGGCAAATGATGTGATGGGTAACTTTACAGAAGCAGGAACTGGCTATGGTTGTAGAATCAGTAATGTGCATGTTGTATGTCCTTATGTTGTGGGTGCAGATGGTTTCGAAGGTGTGTTAGGTGGTCTTGTTGGAGATGTGTCGTTGTATTCAACTATAGAGGGGTGTTCGATGTCGTATGCTAATATCTACGCTCCAACTGCTAGTTCTGTAGGTGGTCTTGTTGGTCATGCTGCAACATCTACATCGATTTCAGTTTGTGCGTTTGATGGTGATATTGAGGCTGGTACTGAAGTTGGTGGTATAGTTTCAAATTCTAGTGCAGATGATAAGATTGTGAATTGTCATGTTACATCGGATATTTTTGCTAAAGAAATTATTGGTGGCATTGTGGGTACGAGTGATCGCTCTAAAGTGACAAATTGTTATGTCGAAGGCGTTTTAGAATTGGCTGAAAATGCAGAAATTGCAAATGTTGGTGGTATAATTGGAGTTATGGGTAGCACATTGTCTGACTCTGTTTATGCGTTAGTTGCTAATAATATTGTGGCATTGGAAGATATTAAATTGCCGTCAAACGCAGTAGAGTTGTATGCTCATCGTATAGTAGGTTATTCTAATGGAGATAGTTTTGAGTATGATTGGGATAATCTAAATTCGAGTAAGCCAAAAGATGAGTGGCCAAAAATCTATAATGAGGCTGAAAAATGTTTGAAAGATAACTATGTGGTTTCTGATTTGGCTGTAATTGATGAGGCTATCGAGATGAATGATACAACAACCGAAGGTGCAACGATGGAGCGTTCGTTGATGACTATTGAATGGTTAACTGAGCAAGGTTTTGTGTTTGGTGAAAATATTTCTTCGCCTTGGGTAGTCGAAGAGGGTAATGATATACGTTTGTGGTTTGAGGTTTTTGAAGAGGTGGTGCCTGACAATGTAGAGAATGTATTAGAAAACTCTGAAATAGTTGTTTGGTTCGAAGGTGATGAACTAGTAGCTGAAGGGGAAATGTATCTCTTTAGTATGGCAGGGCAATTGATTATGCGTGGTGAAAATCGTATGAATGTATCTAATTTGCCTGTAGGTGTATACGTAGTAAGAGCTGCAGAAGGAGTTGTAAAAGTATCAATAAGATAAAAGTCGATAAATATTAAAATAAAAAGTCCATTTCAAATTGTTGAAATGGACTTTTTTATAGGTTAATTAGTTCAAAATGAAATTTATAAGAGATAAATTTATTTTATTCGTGTATTTTGTGGGCGTATCAATATATCGAACTCACGTCATTTAGTGTTTATGTCCGTGGTCATGACCATGGTGGTGGTGTTCGTGATTACATTCCACTTTGTCGCCTTCTTTCAACTCTTTTGATTCATATTTGATATATTTCATAAGAGCTGCTTGTAGTTTTTCTACATTTGTGCGTTTATCTTCGAATGTGATTGTCACAATACGATGAGCAACGTCAAAATCAAGTTTTTTAACACCACGTTCGTATGCCAATACATTTTCAACTTTACCTTTACAGTTGTCGCATTCCATTTCAGGAACATAAAGGCGTACTGTTTGTTTTTCTGCCAAAACGGCTACCGAAATACCTGCTGCGAGAGCAAGTGTAAGAAATACTTTTTTCATATCTTAGAGTTTGTAGAGACACTGCATCCCGTGCCCGTTGTTATTTATTATTCTTTATTTAATTAGACTAATTAAGTTTTGCTTAGTTTAATCCTTGCGATAAGTGATGTAATAGAATTCTCAATTTTCAATCATTCTTCATTCCTCACTCCTATTTATTGCCCAACGGAAGCCTGCATACACTTTCCATCCGTGTATAGGTCCCCAAGCCATTGAAGCATCAAAATTAGGTCCGTAAGGGTCGCCTGCGCCAATGATAGGCGAGTCTTGTGTAAAGTTAGTGATATTTTCTCCACCTACATAGATACTCCATGTGCGGAAATAGCGAGTCACTTGAGCCATCAACTGCGCATGCCAAGGGAAATCATATTGACCATTGCCTCTATCCAAAGTCCATGAAGGACGCAATCCCTCATCTCCTTTATAGAAATTGTCTGGCATACGACCACCACCATTAAATTGCGCTGTAACGTCGAATTGCCAGCGTTTGAGTGGTGTCATATATGATGTAGTGATAAGTGCTTTATAACGGTTTGTGAGAGGTTTCTCTCTCAATTCCCCGTTGATTGTAGTCTTTACGTCCGACATACGGTAGGCGAGTGTCATAGTCCAACCTTTCAATACTTCCATCGATGCTTCTACTTGGAAGTTGCCTGCATACGATTTGGGTTTGTTGCCTCCTTCTACGCCCTCTTCTGTGAGATTTGAGAAGATAACTGTATGAGGGTCAGAGTCCATATCTACTACCATACATTCCAAGAAGTGTGTGTAGTAGTAGTCTGCCGTAATTTGCAATTCTCTGCCCGCGATTGGAATATAGAACGTAGTGCTTGCGCCTGCATTCACTGCTTGTTCTTGTTTCAATTCATCGCTTTTTATTGCAATTATTCTCGACGATGGCAATACTGAAGCGTGGTCGCTCAATAGGTTAGGCGAGCGGTAACCCATACCCACCGAACCGCGCAAGTTCCACCATTCCCATGGCGAATATCTCACATTGAATCGTGGTGTTACGAAGAATCCATATCGAGAGCTATAGTCGCCACGGATACCTGCCAAAAGCGACAATTTTTCATCTACTTTCAACGAGTATTCTGCAAATACACCCGGAGTCCACTCGTCACGAGTCATATTTAATTGATTAGTGTAATTGCCCAAAGGCAAACCTGCAGGTGCATCTGTTGCGTCTCCCATTGGTTTATTATTGTATGATAGAATAAACTCTGCCTTATCCGATGTCATTACTTCGTTGTAATTGTCATAATTCAAGCTCAAACCGGCAGTAATTTTGTGTTTATCTGTTTCATCAAAATATGTTTGGAACATGGCATTCAAATAGAAGTTGCCTTGCACGCCATTATAAACACGGTGTCCATATTCGTTTGCTTGGTTATGGTACGACCCACTTGCAATAATACCGATACTTGTACCCTTAGCTTCATCAAACACATAGCCCTGTTTCATAAACGCATCCATACGCCAAGTTTTAATGCCAATTTTATATGGGTCTGCGATATTATTTTCTTGTATATGTTTCATTGTCTGACCACCATTGCGTTCGTCATACAATCCACGCACGAGGTACTGACCTGTGTATGCTCCATCTTTCATATACCAGCGGTTCAATAAGTTAGCTTGTTGACCTTTTGGCAAATCCATAAAGCCATCGCCGTTTGAGTCGTGCTCCATGCTCTCATTTTTGTAGTGGGCCAATACACCAGTGCTCCATTTCTCGTTGATGTCCCAACCGCCTGTGGCGTTCAATTCTGCACGGAGCGATGTGCTCACCATGCCGTTCAACGCTATAGGGTCTTGTGTCTGTGGTTTGAGGTATTCTACATTGATTTGACCCGTAGTTGCCTCATAACCATTGATTACCGACGACGTGCCTTTCGACACTTGAATGCTCTCCATCCATGCGCCAGGTATATACTCCATACCGAAGTTTTGTGCCAAACCACGCACACCTGGTGTGTTTTCTGTCAAAAGTTGCACGTATGTACCCGACAAACCGAGCAATTTAATTGTTTTTGCACCAGTAGCAGCATCGGCATATGCCACGTCCACTGAGGCGTTTGTCTCAAACGATTCCGACAAGTTGCAACAAGCAGCTTTACACAACTCTGCGCCAGTGATTTTTGTTGTTTGCAATGCGCTCACACGGTTTGCAATCGTACTTGCTCCGCGTGCCGCAATAGTTATCTCTTGCAACTCTTTTGTGTCTTCTCGCATTACTACGATTAGTGGCATCTGTGCTTTTGTAATATCCACAGTGTCTGTCTTGTACGACAAATAGTTGAACACCAAATGATGACTATCTACTGTCATCGGAATCGTAAAATTACCATTAATGTCCGTAACAGCACCGATCGTAGTATTCAACCAAAATATCTCGGCTCCAATCACAGATTCGCCTTTGTCATCAATCACTTGACCCGAAAGCGTACCTCCTGTTGTCTCTTGTGCCAACAAATTCATGCAAAATGCACATTGCACGATGCATAATATAAGGATAAATATCTTTTTCATATTTGGAAATATTTTCTAAGGAATTTATTATTTGATTTATTTTTATAACTAATTTAACATCAGTTCGATATAAAATACCGGAGGTAATCTGTGGTATCAGTAGAGCGATTTTTGCAAAGCAAAAGAGCGAATCGAAAGAAAAAAGGTGAAATCTGTGAAAATCTGTGTAATCTGTGGGAAATAAATAGTAAAATTCTGTGCATTTTATCGCAAAATCTCAAAGGTTTTCAGTTCCTTGAGAAGAAAAATTATATCGAACACTTGTAATTTAATTTGTCCAATCCGACCAATCAAACTACTACTAAATCAAATACTCTGCTTTGCGCACAATTATGGCTCGTCCCGACAGATTTTGGACAATAGGAATGCCATAATTAGTGATTTTTTGTTCATAATTGTGAACTATGAATTGTGAATTATGGATTGACGCGAGTCTTGCCACCAATGGCAATACAACAAGCCTCTCTTTCTCCGAACTGAATTTCCATAAATCAAGTGCCTCAACACGCATAACGCCACATTTGTCCGCATCATTCGTGAATTGAATATTATCAGTAGCAATTATTCCTTCATCTGCATGTTGATGCGTGCAACATTCATGTCCTGATGCATCTTCAATTGTGCATTTTGCATTTTGCATTTTGCATTGATGCTCCTTGCAGGCATCACAGCAATAGCGGTAGATATTCAATCCACCACTCACATAGGCAATAAACAACGCCATGCAAAGACTAAATATTTGAAGTGCACACTTTTTCACGCTACAAAGTTACAAAAAATATTTTAATTACACAACACCTTATAAAATAATAAAATAAATCATCCTCTTCCCCTATTAGCTAAACGTACAAAAAACATATCAACACAGTATTCTCAACTCTCAACTCTCAACTCTCAACTCTCAACTCCCTAACCTCAAGCAACCCTCAACATAGGATAAATATACTAT
>JAFYMM010000010.1 GCA_017550055.1 Paludibacteraceae bacterium | reverse complement strand
CTTGCAAAGTTACAAAAAAACATTGAATAAATCAAATGAGTGTTAATAAAAATCAAATAAAAAATCAATTTAATTTTTGATTTTTGGATTTTAATTTACAAGTTTTTTTTGTAACTTTGCGTTTTATTAGTCTACAGTCTATAGTTTATAGTCAACAGTCTGTAGAATTGTAGTTTATACTCTGAAGATTATGGATTTTACGTTGTTAAAATATAGTGAGTTGGTGTTGGCATTGAAAGATGCGGGGTATGAGTTTGTAACTTATGCAGAGTATTGCGAAGGCAAGAGAGCTGAGAGATTGGTGGTGATGAGGCACGATGTGGATAAACGAGTGTTGTGTGCGATGAATATGGCTCGAGAAGAGAGAAGAATGAATGTGAAGGCGTCGTATTATCTGCGAGAAGATATGGTGTTGTATGGCAAGCATGTGATTAAGTTTTTTGCAGAAAGAGGGCATGAGGTAGGTTATCATTATGAGGAATTGGTGAAGGAGAGAGGGGATGTAGATAAGGCGTATTCAAGATTTGTGCGCAATATAGAGGAGATGCGTCAAGTGGTTGATGTGCGGACAATTACGATGCACGGGTCGCCAATGAGTAGGTTCGACTCGAAGGAGATGTGGCAAAAATATGATTATAAGAAATTGGGGTTGATTGGTGAGCCACAGATGGATGTAGATTGGGGCGAAATGGTGTATCTGACCGACACAGGACGAAGTTGGAATGGCGTCAGTCGCCGAGATAAAGTGGCAGATAGAGCATCGGAATGGAAAGCAAAAGGTTGGGTGTATGAGACGACAGATGATGTGATAAAGGCAGTGAGAGAGGGGCGATTTCCGCAGAGAGTGATGGTGACTGTGCATCCGCAGAGGTGGTCGGATAGTTTGTGGGAGTGGATGTGGGAGTTGGTGATGCAGAAGGTGAAGAATGTGGTAAAATGGGTGTTGTTGAAAAAGTGAATACACACACAGAGGGGGTGTCAGTCTTCTTCGGAGAAGGTTGCTTGCACCTTGCTTGAGATAAGGAGCAGGGAATAGGGAGTAGGGAGTAGGGAGTAGGGAGTAGGGGAAATTTGAATTATAAATTATAAATTGAATAAGATATGGCAAAAGTTGTTGAAACGCCGTTGATGAGGCAGTATAATGAGATAAAGGCACAGTATCCAGATGCGGTGCTTTTGTTTCGTGTGGGTGACTTTTATGAGACTTTTTCGGAGGATGCTATACGTACGAGCGAGATATTGGGTATCACGTTGACACGTAGGGCCAATGGAGCTGCGCAGTATGTCGAGTTGGCTGGCTTCCCTCATCATGCGTTGGACACCTATTTGCCTAAATTGGTGCGCCATGGGTTGCGTGTGGCAATTTGTGACCAATTGGAAGACCCAAAGACATGCAAAGGATTGGTGAAACGTGGTATAACCGAGTTGGTTACACCAGGTGTGAGTGTGAATGACAATATATTAGACGTGAAAGAAAACAACTTTTTGGCATCAGTCTATATGACCAAAAAGGGCGTGGGGTTGAGTTTGTTAGATATATCTACGGGCGAGTTTTTGGTGGGCGAAGGCAAAGTGGATTATATCGAAAAATTGATAGGTTCGTTTGCTCCGAAAGAGATTATCTATGAAGCAGATATGCGCAGTGAGGTGATTGATATGGTGGGTGGAAAATATTTCCTACAATCTATGCCCGATTGGGTTTATACGATAGATTCGGCGCGTAGTAGGTTGTTGAAACACTTTGAGGTTAAGAATCTTAAGGGCTTTGGCGTAGATGATATGGAGATGGGATTGGTGGCTGCAGGGGCAGTGTTGTATTATCTCGACCAAACTAAGCACGAACAGGTGGGGCATATTACGTCGTTGGCTCGCATAGAGGGCGATAGATTCGTGTGGATGGATGGATTTACAGTGCGCAATCTAGAACTTTTGGGCGGTATGCATCAGTCGGGACGCAGTCTATGTCAAGTGATTGACCGCACAGTGACACCTATGGGTGGGCGATTGTTGAAGCGTTGGTTGATATTCCCATTAAAAGAGGTGAAACCGATAGAAGATAGATTAGCCGTTGTAACACAGATGTTTCGCAATTGCGAGATGAAAGATATGTTGGAAGAGTCGCTCGGCAGAGTAGGTGATTTGGAGCGTATATTGAGCAAAGTGGCTGTTGGACGAGTAACTCCGCGCGAATTATTACAATTAAAAATAGCACTACAGTCGGTGGCTGGGATAAAGAGTATATGTGCGCAAGCAACTGATTGTGAGCCAATGTTGAGAATATCGGATAGACTGAATCCGTGCGAACGATTGGTAATGCGTATAGCTCAAGAGTTGTCGGAAAACGCACCAGCCATGTTGAACAAAGGCGGAGTGATAGCCGAGGGCGTGAATAGCGAGTTGGACGAATTGCGACGCATTGCATATCACGGCAAAGATGTGCTCATGCAAATACAGCAACGCGAGAGCGAGGCAACGGGCATTCCAAGCCTTAAGATTAGTTATAACAACGTGTTTGGCTACTATATCGAAGTGCGTAACACTCACAAAGACAAGGTGCCATCGGACTGGATACGCAAGCAGACATTGGTGTGCGCAGAACGATATATCACGGCCGAATTGAAGGAATATGAAGAGAAAATTCTCGGTGCCGAGGAGAAGATAGCAGTGCTTGAGGCTCAGTTGTTTGGCGCATTGGTGCAAGCCGTTACCGAGTATATTTCGGCTATACAAGTCGATTGCGTAGAATTGGCACAATTGGACTGCCTATTAGGCTTTGCGCGAGTTAGTGCCGAGAATAGATATAACTGTCCGGTTATTACGGATGAGAATGTGGTTGACATTCGTCAAGGTCGTCACCCTGTGATAGAGAAACAGTTGCCTATTGATGAGGCGTATGTGCCAAACGATGTCTATCTCGATGGTGAGAAACAGCAAGTTATGATGATTACCGGTCCGAATATGGCTGGTAAATCGGCATTGTTGCGTCAGACGGCATTGATAGTGCTATTGGCTCAGATGGGGTGTTATGTGCCTGCAGAATCGGCGAGAATAGGTGTTGTAGATAAGATATTTACGCGTGTGGGGGCGAGCGATAACCTCAGTGTAGGCGATTCGACCTTCATGGTAGAGATGAACGAGGCGGCAAGTATTTTGAACAATATGACCGACCGCAGTCTTGTGCTGTTCGACGAATTAGGTCGTGGTACAAGCACCTATGATGGTATCTCAATAGCTTGGGCTATAGTGGAGTATATCCACGAGCGTAAGGGCGTGAGGGCAAAGACATTGTTTGCAACACACTATCACGAACTCAACGAAATGGAGAAATCGTACGACCGCATAAAGAACTATAATGTATCGGTACGTGAGGTGGATAAGAAGGTGATATTCTTGCGTAAATTGGTGCGTGGAGGTAGCGAGCATAGTTTCGGTATCCATGTAGCAAAGATGGCAGGTATGCCACGCTCGGTGGTGGAGAGAGCAAATGAGGTGTTGGAGATGTTGGAGAGCGAGAACAAACAATCAATTCTCGAAGGCAAAGATATGACCAAGGCAGCAGTGCGCGAAGGGGTGCAACTCAGCATGTTTCAGTTAGACGACCCAGTGCTTGCGGCAGTGCGTGATGAGATATTAGGACTTAATATCGACAATCTTACACCAGTTGAGGCACTATTGAAATTGAATGAGATAAAGAAGATTGTGTTGGGAAAATCATAAAATAAAACAACGGCTACTCATAATGGTATGGGTAGCCGTTTTTTTTGTATTTAATTCTGTTTCTTATAGGTGCTGATGGCGATGGTGGTGGTGATGAGCATGAGGATGGTGAGCATGGTGAAGTCGAACCAGAGGTCGGCAAGACCACTACCTTTGAGGCAGACGCAGCGCATAATGTTGACGAAATAGCGCGGTGGCAGAATGTAGGTGAACGACTGCGCCCACGGCACCATCGAGGTGATAGGAGTGAAGAGTCCGCTCAAGAGCATGAATATCATCACGAAGAAAAACATAGTGAATATAGCCTGCTGGAGCGACGATGAGAAGTTGGAGATGAGGAGTCCGAACCCAGCGATGAAGAGCATGAAGAGTATGGCGGCAAAATAGATTATGTGGATATTGCCATAAGGTGCAATGTTGTATATCGACTTGCCAAGTAGGAATGTAATAGTAAACACCAAGATGCCAAGGATGCAATAGAAAATGAGTTTCGAGGCAATGAATTGTAGCTTGCTTACGGGCGTGACATTTATCTGTTCGATAGTGCCACGCTCTTTTTCTGTCACTATGTTAAGCGCAGGTAGGAACCCACAAAGCAGTATGAGCACCACAATCATCATAGCAGGTACCATGAATAGACGGTAGTTTAGATGTGGATTGTAGAGATATTGCACCGATATGTTGATAGGTGGCGCAATGGTAGATGTGCTGAGCGTTAGGTCGTTGGAAAAACTAGAGATGATATTGCCCAAATAGCCACTACCCATGCTGCCCTTGGTGCTGTTGACCGAATTGGTGGCGATATAGAGTTCGACCGGATTGCCCGCATTGAGGTTGCGCTCCATACCTTCGGGTATTTGGAGTAGTAGGTCGGTGGTGCCATAATCAATAGCCTCCATGCCCTTTTGGTATGATGTTTCGATGGATTGAAGTACGAAATATTCCGATGCTTCAATCGTTTTTATCAGCTTTTCGGCAGTGGTAGAGTTGTCGTGATTGATAATAGTGAGATTGACTCTTTTCACATCCATTGTGGCAATCAGCGGCGCAATGAGCATAATCATTACAGGGAATGCGAAGATGAGTTTAGGGAAAAACGGATTTACCCTGAACTGCTTAAACTCTTTTATGAGGAGGTGTTTTAATATCATTTTTAGATTACAGATTATAGATTTTTTGCTACGCTCAAGATTACAGACTGTTGACTGTTGTCTGTTGACTTTATATAAACTCTTTGAATTTTTTGAGTGATGCGGTGATGAGCAGTAAAGTCATGCCGCAGAGGATGATGAACTCTTTGAGTACGAACTGGAACTCAACGCCTTGAATCATAAGTTTTTTGATGGCCGATATATACCATCGTGCAGGTATGATGTTGGACACTACTTGGAAGAATTGAGGCATACTTTCGATTGGGAATAGCATTCCGCTGAGTAGCAGGATAGGCATCATGAACACAACTGCACAGATGAGGGTAGCTACGAGTTGCGAATCGACCATATTGGAAACAAATAATCCGATTGAGAGTGCAAGTAGGATGTAGACGAGCGACACAAGTATAATCCAATGCAAAGTGCCAAGCATAGGTATTCCGAGTACGGTGAACGAAAGGGTGAGGATTATGCCAAGCACAAAGCACGAAATTATTAGGTAAGGTATCATCTTGGCAAGGATGATGTGGATGGGCTTGACTGGCGATATGAGTAGCACCTCCATAGTGCCCATCTCCTTTTCGCGCACGATAGATACGGAGGTCATCAGCGCGCATATAAGTATGAGAATGAGTCCCATAATGCCAGGCGCAAAGTTGTAGGCACTGCGCGATTGTGGATTATAGAGCATGCGCACGTTGGTCGTAAGCGAGCCTGCCGAAGAGGGTAGCACCGATGCTTTTTCGCTGAAATACGATTGCAGCAGACCCATCAGATACATCATCTCCATCGATGCATTGTTGGGGTTTGACCCATCTATCACGATGCCCAACTGAGCCCCATCGGCAGATAGCATGCGTTGGTCGAAATGGTCGCCAAACGCGAGCACGAGGTCCACCTCGTTGGCGCGCATGAGGTCATTAATCTCGTTTGGCGAATTGAGCCAATGGGTTATTCTGAAATATTCGCTCGTTTCGATTTTGCGAGCTAACTGATTGATAGAGTTATTATTCGTAGGTGCCAATATACCAATGTTGACATTGCGAATCTCGACCGATATAGCAAAACTGAATAGCATAATCAGTATAATCGGTAGTAGGATGAGTATCATCAGAGTGCGAGTGTCGCGAAAGATATGATAAAACTCCTTCTTTATAAATGCATTGAATTCTTTCATAGGGGGGACTATAAATTGGTTTCTCCTCGGGCAATAATATCAAAAACATCCGACATCGATGAGGCATTGTATCTGCTTTTGAGCATCGCAGGCGAGTCAAGAGCCTCGATACGACCATCGACCATCATCGACACACGATTGCAATATTCAGCTTCGTCCATGTAGTGGGTTGTAACGAATATGGTAATACCTTGGTTGGCTGCTTCGTATATCATTTCCCAAAACTGACGGCGAGTTTCGGGATCGACACCGCCTGTTGGTTCGTCGAGAAATACGATTTGAGGGTTGTGGAATATGGCAATCGAAAAAGCCAACTTCTGTTTCCACCCTTGAGGCAATGATTCGACCATTAGGTTGCGCTCTTTTTCGAGATTGAGGCGGGCAAGTAGTTCATTGCTACGGCGTTGCATGGTGGTTTTGTCCACACCATATATGCCTGCAAAGAACTTGATATTGTCGATGACACTCAGGTCGTTGTAGAGCGAGAATCGTTGACTCATATAGCCAATATTGCGTTTGATGAGTTCGGCTTCGGTCCAAATGTCGTAACCAGCTACGCGCCCCTCGCCAGCAGTAGGAGTGCTCAGACCGCATAGCATGCGCATGGCAGTGGTTTTGCCAGCACCATTAGCGCCAAGAAAGCCGAATATCTCGCCCTTGTGCACATCGAATGATATGTTGTTTACGGCAGTGAAATCGCCAAACTTCTTTACTAAATTTCTGACTTCTATGACGTTCATTGTTAGATTTGTTGTTTATTTTTAGACATAATGACATAAGAACATATTTTTCTTACATAATGGTCTTGCTTTTTACTATGTAAAAATCTCGACACTAATGACATATTTTATAAATGTAACTTAAAATTTGTCATTATTTTGCCAAGATGAAACTTTAGTTTCAGCGAGGCATGTGTAAAAAAATATTAAAGATTATGTCTTTCTGTCATTCTGTCTGAAAAAATATTATCTGCTATATAGTATAAAACAATCTTCGAGGGTTGGGGTGCATTCGTTGATGTGTAGGTTGGTGTGGTGGTACTGAGAGGTGAGTATTTGCTCCATCTTCTCCTTGATATTGTCGCCTACTTGCTGATTGATAGTTGCGTGATGGTACTCGCCAAAAGTGTAGCACGAGTCGACAAAATTGAGACTACGAATGTCGTTGAGCAGTTGGAACATATTGTCGGTACGAATGGCGAGTAGGGTCTTATCGAACTTGCGAATTATGTTAAATGGAGTATCAGTAGATATAAATCGCCCATTGTTCATCATCGCTACACGGTCGCAACGCGAAGCCTCGTCCATATAGGCAGTCGACACAATGATAGTGATATTGTGCTCGCGCAGGCGAGTGAGCATATCCCAAAATTCGCGACGCGACGAAGGGTCGACACCCGTAGTAGGTTCGTCGAGAAAGAGCACCGAGGGGGCATGGATGAGGGCGCAACAGAGTGCTAATTTCTGCTTCATACCGCCAGATAGTTTGCCAGCCTTGCGGTCGGCAAAAGGTTCGAGTCGGCAATATATATCCTTGATGAGTTCGTAATTTTCTTCGATAGTAGTGCCAAACACCGAGGCGAAGAACTCGAGATTCTCGCGCACCGACATATCTTGGTAGAGCGAAAACTTGCCAGGCATATAGCCCACGCGCTGGCGAATCAGTTTGTAGTCACGCACCGTGTGTAGTCCGTCGACATAGGCATTGCCCACGGTAGGATGCATGAGCGAGGTGAGTAGGCGAAAAAGGGTAGTCTTGCCTGCTCCGTCGGGACCGATGATGCCAAACAATTCGCCACGAGGCACGGTGAACGAGAGATTGTCGACAGCAGTTATATTGCCAAACTGTTTAGAGACACCCTCGACCACAATAGCATCGTGAGGTAGATTATTGAAATTTGATTCCGCCATACATACCAAGTTTGATATATCCATCATTTGCTACAGCCACCTTGATGGCATAAACGAGATTTTCGCGTTCGTTGTCGGTTTGAATATTTTTAGGGGTGAATTCGCTCTTCGCAGCAATCCACTCGATAGTGCCACTATACTCGCGAATATTGTCGCCACCGAAGTCGGCACACACAGTCACCTTGTCGCCAAGTTTGATGTTGCTTAGTTGAGCCGAAGTTACATAAGCGTGAAGATAGACATTCTCGAGGTCGGCAATTTTGAATAGAGGTTTGCCCACAGCAGTGAATTCGCCAGCCTGCGCATATTTGGTTAAAACCGTGCCAGCGATAGGCGATTTGATTTTGCTCTTCTCCAATTTATCATCAATTATGTCGATTTGAGTTTCGATGCTGAGAGTTTGGGCATCGAGGCTGAGAGTCGATTTAGTGAGCGACGATTTTTGGGCCTCCAACTGATTGTTGACAATTTCGATTTGCGATTCGATGTCGTCGAGTTGTTTGGTGGTAGCAGCACCATCGCGCAACATATTCTCGATGCGAGAGCGCTCTTTGGTCAGTTTCTTGATTTGCGATTCGAGCGAAGCAATTTGCTTTTTGATGTCAGGACGATTGCTGTTGATTGACTCCACATTTTTGGCAAGTTGCAATTTGCTGAGGTGGAGTTGTGTAGTATCGATATAGCCCACCACAACATCCTCATCGATATTGTCGCCCTCGCGGATGTCGAGAGCCATGATATTGCCAGAGGCTTGTGCCGAAATAGTTATTTCGGTCGATTCGAAAAAGCCTTCGGTATCGTATTTACTTTTATTAGAATTGCAAGCAGCAAGTAGCGCCACAGTGGCAAGTGCAAAAACTATTCTTTTCATATTAAATTATTGATTAAGAGTTAATTTAAGGTCATATATGTTTCTGAGTAAATCGAGTTCGTGGAGTGTACGCGTTTGTATTGCGTTGTTTTCGTTGGTGATGTCGCGCAAGAGTTCCGACATGGTGATAGTGCCATTTTGGTATTTCGATTCCGAAGCTTGGCGTATAGATTTGCGGAGGGCAACAATCTCGTTGTCGTCGGCATTGAGTTGCGCCATCTTCTCAATTTCTTGTTCGATTTGCGACTGCTGTATGTTGAGATTCCAGAGGAAGGTGTTGCGTTGCACCTCGATGGCATCGTTGGCAGTTTTGAGTTGATTGAGACGATTTTTGTGGGTGTATAGTCCCGAGATATTCCAATTGAGACGCACGCCCGCTATGGCGTTGAACGAGAAGTCGTTGTTAATCATATCGTCGAAGAGATTGAGACCAGGACGACCATACCAACCTTGTGCAAAGAGGTCGAAGCGAGGCATGACGAGCGAGTTGATTTGTCGGCGTTGAGCCTCATTCTTAGCAATTTGAGCATCGAAAAGTCGTAGTTCGGCACGATTATTCGTCTTTTTGTCAATCATAGGCACAGCAGGGCGAATGAACGCTTCCGTGTCGGCAATTGCCTCGCCAATGAAGAGCGCGAGCACTTGTCGGTAGGCAGCGATAGCATGAGTGAGTTGAGTGCGTTGTTGGCGGAGAGTGAGAATTTCTACCTTGATTTGGTCGAAGTCCGACTGCATCACCACACCATTTGCGAGGGCCGACTGCATCTGCTTGAGGTTGTTTTGGAGCAGAGTGTCCATGTAGAGGTTGGTTTGCAGATTTTCGGTAAGCACGAGAATACCAAAATATATTTGGTTGATGCGCGAGTTGAGGGCATCAAGTTCTTTCTCTATTTGCAGATTAGCAATCGCGGCATCGGCGCGAGCAATATCCTTTTGCGCCTTGCTAGTGCCACCATCCCAAATGGTTTGCGTGAGAGCGAGCATGAGTTTGTATTGGTCGCGACTGAGGCCATGAATGTCGAGTCCAACCTTTTCGTACATAGCAGTCATCTCGTCGGGAAATTCGGTCACCGCACTTTGGTAAGTGGCTTGTCCCGAGAGTATTAGTTGCGGTATCCATGCCGACGAAGCATTGGTGAACGAGTACTCTTTTAGTCGTTCGGTGAGCTGATATTGCTGGATGAGAGGGTAGTTGGCCCTTGCTTTTTGGTAGCATTCGTCGAGGGTGATGGCTATTGTGCTCTGCGTAAGTAGCAGAAAGGCTGATAGCAGAAGGAGAAATTTTTTCATATATTTTGTTATTTCAGGTTAAACATCTGTTCGAGCCACGAAGGTATCATTTTGGCGCGTTGGTTGATGAATGCGGTGTAGTCGGTGTCCGACATATCGTTTGCCTGTTGAATCATAGGTCGCCCTATGATTGTAACAAGTAGCATGCCAATGAAATTGATGTATAGGTTGATAGATTGTTCGGGCGAGTAGCCAGCCTCGATGAGTTTCTTGAAGAATAGCGAACCTAATATCTTCTCTTTGGGGTTGACCTCTTTGGCGAAGACATCTCGGTTGTTGATAATTTGAGTGAGAAAAAACTCAACCAATTGAGGGTCGTGCGTAATGAGATGGTTGAAATTATCAATAAGAATTGATATTTTCTCTTTGTAGGTAGTCGCGGGGTTGTTGAGAATGTCTACCATGTGATTGCTGAAGTTGACCAGCGTCTGCTTCATCACAATGTTGAATAGATTCTCTTTGTTGCCAAAGTGGTAGTTGATTAGGGCGTGCGTTACACCAGCCTCAGCCGCGATATCGCGTGCACGAGCAGCATCAAAGCCCTTCTCTTTGAACACTTTCATTGCTGCGGTAATGATTTTTTGTTCGGTTGACATAATAATTAAAGTCTATACTCTACAGTTTAAAGTTAATGGTCTGTTGATTGTTGTCTGCAAAAGCAAAGGTATAAATAAAATTTGAAACTTTGGTTAAAAACTTTGGTTAAATTTCATACTATTTTATTGTGTTGTGTGATAGTGGTTTATGAGAGTATACAAAAAATCCTTTTTCTTTGGTTAAGAAAAAGGGGCATTTGGGGGGTGTTGTTGGCATGTTGCACTTATGGATTTTGGCGCAAATAGAGTAGTAGACATAAAAAAACAACCGACTCACTTTTGGGTGTGAATCGGTTGGAAATATAATTTAGTCAAATTTTCGGTGTCGCGGGTCTGTTGACCGTTGACTGTCGACTGTTGACGTTTAATTATTTGTTTTCTTTAGCTTCGAGGGCTGCTTTAGCATCTTCGATCATTTGGTTTTTGAGATCAGAAAGAGCGTCGATGTCGCCGAGAGTAGTTTTTTCTACAGTTGGCATTTCTTCTTTAGCAGCTTTCACAGCTTTTTTCTCAGCAGCAGCAGCTTCTTCAGCAGCAGCTTTAGCTACGTCTTCGTGGATACGGCTGTGAGAAAGG
>JAFYMM010000072.1 GCA_017550055.1 Paludibacteraceae bacterium | reverse complement strand
CTATGTACAAAGTGATGGGCGTTGAAACTGTTGAGTTTACCGAACAGATCGCTATCGAGCCATTCACGCCATACATGGAGGGCGAAATCATTGCCCACGAAACTGCTTCTGCTGAAAAGAAAACTTATAAACTACAATATAAGGTGTACCCTGAATTTGTGATTGTACACACGATTTAAGACACTAAACGCTTCCCTCAAATAATTGCTTATATACGACCAAATATTAGAGAATAAAGCTGTTGGACAAAAAATGTTCGCCCTGCTAATTGACCCGGAGAAAGCTTCGGACGAATGGTTGCGTCAAATAATGTCAACAGTCAATTTTTGCGATAAGCGAGAGCAGAACCAAACTTGTTTGAGCCATGCCGAGCAAAGCAAAAATCTTGAGCAAAGCGAAAAACAGTCAATAGTCAACAGTCAACTATTCATTTTTGTTGGTGGTAGTCAGATGAGAGAGTCGGTATTCGATGTTGTGGAGAAAATCAAGTTGTTGACTTCAGTGCCTATAGTAATGTTTCCTGGCGATGTTTCTCAATTTGCAGACAATGTGGATGCTCTCTTGTTTCTCTCTTTAGTTTCTGGTCGCAATGCTAAATACTTGATTGAGCAACACATAGAAGCGGCTCAAGCTATCAAAAAATCGAGTGTAGAGTGCATATCTACGGGCTATATTCTCGTAGATGGAGGCAAACGCACTGCTGTCGAACGTATTAGCAACACCTCTCCCTATTCTACCGACAATATTCAACTCATCACCGATACTGCCCTAGCCTGCGAACTATTAGGACACA
This sequence comes from Paludibacteraceae bacterium, assembly GCA_017550055.1. Classification (GTDB taxonomy): domain Bacteria; phylum Bacteroidota; class Bacteroidia; order Bacteroidales; family Paludibacteraceae; genus Aphodosoma. The sequence goes on along the minus strand of JAFYMM010000072.1, from coordinate 1,556 downwards.
AAATGGTGTATCTCGAAGCTGGTAGTGGTGCTAATTGCCCTGTTTCTCATAATATTATCAAGGCAACACGAGAAACAATCTCTATTCCCCTAATCGTTGGCGGTGGCATAAAAACACCCGAACAAATGCTATCAGCTTTCAACGCTGGAGCCGATTTGGTTGTAGTAGGCAATCACCTCGAATCTCATCCCGAAGATTTATCTCTCTTTTTGAACAACATAAAATCTTGATAAAAAAAACATTATACTATGAAAATCAAATTCTTATCAATTATGGCACTTGCTGCTGCACTCGTTGGATGCTCGAACAATGCTCGCATCGACGAATCTAACGACCCTAACTACATTGGTCGTCATCAAATGACTATCAACGATGGTCGCGTGTCGCCTGAGGTACTTATGGCATTCGGCCGCCTTGGCGATGTACAAGTTTCGCCTGACCAAAGCAAAATCCTCTACGGAGTTGGTTACTATAGTGTTGCTCAAAACAAGAGCAACCGCGAATTGTTTGTTATGAATGCCGATGGTTCTGACAATCAACAACTCACCTCTACACTCAAAGGCGAATTCAACGCTCGTTGGGTGAAAGGTGGCAAAAAAATCGCATTCCTTTCTGCTCAATCTGGCTCTATGCAGTTGTGGGAAATGAATCCTGATGGCACTGGTCGCACTCAGATTTCTAACCGCGAAGGTGGTATCAACGACTACCTATACTCTCCAGATAGCAAACAAGTTATCCTTATTGCAAATGTTAAATGGGGCGAACGCACTACCGACCGCTACCCTGACCTCGACAAAACTTCAGGTATCATCGTAGAAGACCTTATGTACAAACATTGGGACGAATGGGTAACAACTGTTCCTCATCCTTTCCTCTACGACTATGATGGTAAAACTCTTAGCAACGAGCGCGATATCATCGAAGGCGAACCATTTGAGTGTCCTACTAAACCTTTTGGTGGTACAGAACAATTAGCTTTCTCGCCTGATGGCAAACTCATTGCCTACACATGCAAAAAACTCTCTGGTCAAGCATACGCGCTCTCTACCAACACCGACATCTATCTCTACGATGTAGCCGAAGGCAAGACAGTTGCCAACCTCTCAAAAGATATGATGGGCTACGACATCAACCCTACTTTCTCGCCTGACGGCACTAAACTCGCATGGGAAAGCATGGAACACGATGGCTACGAAAGCGACAAAAATCGCCTCTTTGTGATGGACCTCGCTACTCGCACTCGCACATATATTACTGAGAATTTCGACCAAAACGCCAACTCATTGCAATGGGATGCCGAAGGCAAACACATCTATTTCATCAGCTGCTGGCATGGTTGCACTCAAGTGTATAAAGCCAATATCGAAACAAAAGAGATTCGCCAACTCACCGAAGGCCAACACGATTACGAACAAATTGCTCTCTGTGGCAACAAAATCATCGGTGTGCGCCACTCAATGTCGATGCCTAACGAAGTGTATAGCATCAACCCAGAGAATGGCGAACAAACTCAAATCACATTCGAAAACAAACACCTCCTCGACCAACTCGAAATG
>JAFYMM010000071.1 GCA_017550055.1 Paludibacteraceae bacterium | reverse complement strand
TCCGTCCAATTCACGAGTTGTTTCGAGCAACTCATCAATATTACGACCCGAAAGTTTTCCGTAGTTATAGTCTTTATTATATTTTTCTACATCGAAATATACCGAGCCCTCTGACTCATAAGCATAACCAGCCTCAAGAATCTTTTTCACAAATTCAATTTGTTCAATAATATGTCCCGATGCGTGTGGCTCAATTGATGGGGGCAACACATTGAGTTTCTCCATTGCTTTATGGTAACGCAACAAATAGTGTTGCACCACTTCCATAGGCTCCAATTGGTCAAGACGAGCTTTTTTTGCAATCTTATCTTCACCATCATCAGCATCATGCTCCAAGTGACCCACGTCTGTAATATTACGCACATAACGCACCTTGTAGCCAAGGTGTGTCAAATAGCGGAACAAAATATCAAATGTAATAGCAGGACGAGCGTGGCCCAAGTGACCATCACCATAAACTGTTGGTCCGCAAACATATAGACCAACATTAGGCGCATGAAGAGGCTCAAAAACCTCCTTCTTACGCGACAAAGTATTATAAACGTTCAATTTCATATTTTGATATATTTTATTATTATTCCAATCAATCTACAAAGTTACAAAATAATTATGAATTTTTGCAATAAATGAGAGCAAAAAATTTATTTAACATAAGTTCAAAATAAAATCAAATAATAATATTTTAACCCAATACTAGTTAAGTCCTCAAAGAGGGCTAATTATACTTAACCGCGGGTGACTGAGTCAACGAAGGAACCTGCGGAAAAGAATCCACTCACACCACGTCCCCAAAGGGGGCGAACACACAAACATCTACCCATGTATCTCAGCAAGATAAATTTGCTCTGTCTGCCCAGGCGTAGGTATCAAATGCGCCTTACGCCCAATCGTATACAAATCCATTATCGACGAATAGCCCGACCGGCACACTATCTCCTTCGCCTCTTGCATATACCACTGCAACAACTCCGTCTGCAAATGCGGTATATAATCCACCCCATCCCTATGCTCTGCCAATCTCAAATCATCCGCCGGCAACCCCTGAATAATGAGAAGTGTTTTATCATAATTGTGAATTGAAGCAATCTCGAGCTCGAGATTGCTGCGGTGTGGCTCTGGCCCCGAAATCACCGCCACCACATCATATCTCTCCTTCAATCCCAACGCCTCTGCCTCCACTCGCACATCCTCCCACTCAATCCCTTCAGCCGAAAATCTCGACAACGGACCAATAAATTTCGTATTCTTCAGCAGCGGATACTTATGCGACAAATCGCCCGACAAATTATCCTCGCCCTCTACGTCAGGCACCCAACATTCATCATAATGTTTTATAAACCAACGATGTAGTCGCCACACTGCCCACTCCATCCATTTCAACCCACGTGGCATCTTCACCATCAACTGATGCGTCACGTACACCGAGTGCACATCCCGACACCACAACCCAAACCTATTGTCCGACACCACCACATCTATATCATACGCCTCCACAATCCTCTTCAACTCCTTATGCTCGCGCCATATACCACGCAAAAATCCTGGCAACTGACGCAACATCGCCCCCACTTGCGACTCTCCATCCGCATACTCCACCTTCAAACCCTTAAACTCAACCCACTCCAAATGCGGAAACTCCCGCCTCAAAAACTTAAGCGGATAC
>JAFYMM010000070.1 GCA_017550055.1 Paludibacteraceae bacterium | reverse complement strand
CGGGCTATACATCCTCGTCGTCCAAGCCATACACCCCAACGGCAATAAAATCACCCAAAAACTCATTTGCATCAAAATATAAAACAAAAGGCTACATATCACACCGATATGTAGCCTTTTATTTTTTCTACCCACAAATTACACGAATTTCACAAATTTATTTTTTATTTAACGTGAGTTCGATATAATTTTATTTCTCACGGAATGCACGGAAGACACGGAACCGAAGGTCTTTGTGCCTTTGGCGATAAAATTTTATTATTTATCTCCCACAGATAACACAGATTTTTTCGCTTTGCTCAAGATTCTTGCTACGCTCGGCAATTTAAGTAAACTTAATTGCCCACGCTTATCGCAAGATTTTTCAGATTTTTTACCATCCGGATTTAACGATTCGCTGTTTGACTACGTCAAAAGCGCTCTACGGATGACACAGATGCCATGCGGCGTTTTATATCGAACTGACATTATTTGTAAAACTGGGATTTGTGGGCAAAAAATCTATGTCCTTTGTAGGCGGAAATCCACCTAACGACGACGGCGTCTTTTTATTATTAAAATATATTTTTTCACCAATTGTTCCAATTGTCTTTGGCTATCTTTTGAATCTTCGAATTTAAAACCTAATTCTTTCTGCATAATCGAACGCCTATTGTAATAATATCTCGTCGAAATATTCAACAACTTACACAAATTGTCCCTATCGCAATTCATAAACATCAACCAAATAATAGCCAAATCCGTATTTGTCAATTTAGAATAATCATCTTGCAATGCCGACAAATTCTCACTTGCATCAGAAAAAATAGTATCTCTATCCAAATCATACCCTTCTTTATATCGTTCAAACAGAGTATTAAATCTCTCTTTTCGTTTCACAATATCCTCTTCCAACAGACCAATATTTTTCTTATATCGGAATATAAAAACAATAGCCACCAACAAACACCCAATCACAACCAACAACGCCACGTTGTACGCTCGCATTATCTCCAACTTCTCTTTCTTATTTTCCAACTCCTCATTCAGCAAATCATATTCCCCATTTATCGCACCAAGTCGCTGACTGAACATAAACGAACATTCCTCCCTTAGCAAATAATAAGTTTCTTCCCAACTTTTATTAGCCTCTTCATATCTACCTAATTGCGACAATCTACGTGAATTATAGAAACTATAATCAGTTTTAAAAAATTTATGTTTTCCTACAACCTCTATATACATTAACGCACTATCAAGCTCACCCTTTCTCAAATACGCCTCTGCCAATATACGTGCATGCCCAGCATAAAATACCGTATCATAATAGGGTTTTGCGTATGCAATTACTGTATCAGGATGTAATTCTTCAATATGCCACCATGCATATTTACATTTCACAACATTATCTCCCCAATCATCAAAATATTCAAGGCTCTTTTCTAAATAAAACCGAGCGGAATCCCCTTTCGACAGCAGGCTTAAATCCATATATGAATAGGGTAATCCTCTCAAATTGTTATATTCCAAATCTTTTTCCAATGCCTTTTTTGCATAATTAAGAGCAAGAATAGTATCTGTAGTCATCGTGTTTTTCACAATTATACCATAAACAAACGAACTCATAGAGTCGCAATATTCAAGATTCGCCTCTGCTTTTTTCAAATGTATTAACGATTTATCAAAATCACCATCTACAAACAACTTGTAACCTATTAAAGCATTACATAAACATATCTTTCCCTTTGCATCATCTTTTTCATATAATAAAATACTATTCGCCAAAGCCTCAATATCAATTCCTTTATCACTCTGATTTCTGGCAGACTCAAAAGCTCGCATCAATATATAATCCTCTTCTGGG
>JAFYMM010000069.1 GCA_017550055.1 Paludibacteraceae bacterium | reverse complement strand
TAATAGGAGAAATTAATACGCAGATTAAGTTATAGTATATTTATCCTATATTTATAGTATATTTATGATATATTTATAGTATATTTATCCTATGTTGTAGGTTGCTGTTGGTTAGGGCTCTTCGGCAAATTAGTTGAAGAAAAAATGGGGAATGAAGAATGGGGATGTAATTTATAAAAAAGGTTAAAAATGACAAATGAGTGGGTTGCTTTCAAAAAAAAGTAGTAACTTTGCAAATTAAAGTTGGTGCGATGATGAATGCACTAAAAAAAATGCTTGAAATATAAACTTTTAAAATATTTTTTATGAAGAAAAACTACTTAAAACAACTTGTTTTCATTGGATTATCAATGTTTTTCTGTGCAAATGCACAGGGTCAGAATGCGGAATTGCGCTCTTTGTTTGCAGAGGATGATGCTGCTGTTATCTATATGTCGGACAATGGAGATTGGGCATGTGGCTCGGCTTTTAATAATAATGATGGTGCTGGTTTTCAAAGCAATGCTTCGAAATGGGATTTGACAACTGGCGAGAGAATTTATCTTGTAGCGGAAGATGAATTGGACAGAGCTCAATCGGATGCTTTTTGTATTTCGGATGACGGATTGCTCGTTGGAGGTCAATACCTTAGAGAACCTGCATACCACTTGAATGGAGAATGGCACGTTTTGCCAATGCCAAAAGGATATACAATGGGTGAAGTTAGAGATTTTGCAATCGTTGAAAATGACACTATTTTTGTTGGTCGTATATTTGATGGCGATGGTTTTCAAAAAATACAGTCGGCAAAATGGGTAAATGGCGAATTTGAAAAAATCGTAGATCTCATTCCTGAAGAATATCAAAGAGATGAGGAAAATAAAATGATGAATCAAGTGACATATATATCGACTGACGGTAAAGTGATACTTGGTGCAATTAAGCCTGTATATTGGCCACAAAATGCAAACATTGAAGAGCGTATTCCATTCATTATCAATGATGGAGAATTCAAACTTTTGTCGCCTATGAATCGCGAAGAGTTCAGCCAATTGGACCAAAATTCAGTACGTTTCTTCCAAGATGAAAAAATGAGCTGCAATGGTAGATATATTGCATTACAAATGTTTGCAAATCAAACAAATATACCATGCTATTACGATGTGAAAGAAGATAAATTCATCATTATAGAAGAGGCTCCAGAAAACACAACATGCCTTGTGGTTGATAATGAGGGTAATCCATACTATGGTGGACCAGTTTTGACAGGAGATTTCCGTAAAACATACGTGACAATTGATGGCACAGCAGCATTGATTGATGATGTGCTTATGACCACTTTTGGAATTACACAAGAGCAAATTGATGCTATTTGTTTAGACGAATTGCTCATAGGCAGTTTGCGCTGGGTGTACAACATATCAAGCGATTCAAAAACAATAATTGGTTGCGCAGGCGAAGGTAGTGGCACATACAACTGGGTGTTGAAACTCCCTTACCCACTTACAGAAGGAGAGTTTACAGCTGTAGAAAACATTGTGAATGACGCAAATGCAGTTTTCTATGCCGATGGTAATATCAACTTTACAAACGAAGTTGATTATGTTGAAATATACAACATTAACGGTCAGTTAGTGCAAAACGAAGAGGTGTCGGCATCGTTTATTCCAACAAAACTTGCACAAGGCATTTATGTGGTGAAAGCATATAACGCAAACAAACAAATCACAACAAGCAAACTTATTATCAAATAAAAAAAAATCATGAAAAAAACAGTTATCAACACATTAACTTTGGTGGCAGTGTTCTTTGCATGCACAACCAATTTGTTTGCAGCTAAGACATACACAAAATGTGATAAAATTAGCGACATCCGCAAAATGGAAGATGGAGCATACGTACACTACACCGGACTTGCAACAACAACATTCTATACATCAAGAGGTTTGCTCGTTCAAGATGAAACAGGAGCAATAGCAATTGATAGTTATGATATGTCGAAAGCATGTCCAGACCCTGCAGATGCTGGATATCCAAATCTAAAAATCACTAATATTAAAGGGATTTTTCACAAGGCAACAAACGAAGCCATGACAAACATCGAAATAGAATACGATGAGATGGCTTACGAAATTGATGTCAAAGAGAAAAATGTTGACTTTGATATAACAGAATTGACTCTAAGCGAATTGTTTGCAGACCCAACAAAATATGAATGCAGAGCAATTAGACTATCGCAAGTGCAAACTAACAATAACAATCTCACACACAACGGAATAGAAATACCAATTAAAACAAATGGTGCAAGTATTCCAGTAGAAGCTACATTTGTAGGATATTATGGCAATGATGGGGGCTTGGGATTTATAGTGCCAGAAGGCAAATATATCACAGCAACAGCATACCAAACACTTGCAGACCTAAAAAACAGTCAACCAATGGATTATGCGCTCGGAATATTGGACCCTGTTCTTGTAAACCGCGTAGTTGCTAACGCTGATGGCACAACCACACTATATGTGCAATACTACTATGCTCCATGGTGGACTACATACGGCACAATGATAAAATTGCCAAACAACAATGCAAACATAGAGGCAGGCGACTCGATTGTTGGCGTTAGAGGTATATATACACCACTTCGCTCCGAAGGCAATAAAATTTATGGCTCGACAATCACACAAGCCCCAAATAGCGAAATTACAATTCTCAACAGAAACAACGAATTGACAATCGGTTCAGTTCAAGAATTGGAATATATTCAAGGTGCTGCTGCAGAAAACTATGAAGCACAATTGTGTGCATCGCCAAAAGGAACTATTGTTAAACACGGAGAAAAATATTTTTTACGTGTAAGAAACAGTATGTCAAAAACAGTGGACTCTGTATATATTGACGGCGCAGATTTTTCGGAATATGTAAATACAGAACATGCTATTATTGGCATTGTTGACGCAGGGGTAGTAAATCCTGGATATGCAACATTCGTTTTAAGAAGCGAAAACGACATTCTAAAAGATAATTATCAATTCAACAACATTGCAGAATTGAAACAAGCAGGTAAGCCACTTGCAGTTGGTGTAACATACGAATTGGTAAACCCTGTTCTTGTTACATACAAATACCAATGGTATAACGCTGGCACTCAACTCACAGGCATACACGTACAAGATTCGACAGGTGGTATATTTATTTTCGACGAACAAGATATCGAAGTAAATCAAGGTGATTCAGTTAAAAATTTCAAAGGCAGCTGTATTCACTTTGCAGAGACAGGCTCGCAACTAAATATCGCAGGCTCAAAAACTTACGAAGTTGTATCAACAGGACATGCTATTGACACTAATATAGAAGAAGTTACAATGGCTGATTTGGCAGCAAATCGCAGCAAATACTCTAGCACAGTAGTTAAACTCCTCAGCGTTAGACATGGATCACGCGAAGTAAGCAATTTTGGACAAACAGAAACAGAAACATACCTCTATTTTGGCAAATACGAAATAGTATATACTGTATGGGAGTACGAACTATATGAAGTGAGCGACATTGTTGGTATCTTTGACGATGGAGGTTATGCTAACCCATTCTCATTTATCGCATTGAGCCAAGAGCATATCACTAAAGGCATAGAGATAAACCCTCCTACAAAAATAGAAAACACCAAAGGTGATGATGTTAATTTCATTTACAACAGTGGTAATTTGACATTCTCTACAGAAGTTGATTTTGTTGAAATTTATAGCATAAATGGAACTTTAGTATCTCAAAAAGAGGTGAATGCAACAACAATGTCTATAAACCTAAACAATGGCATATACATAGTAAGAGCTATTGATTATGACAACAATATCATATCTGTTAATAAATTAGTTGTTAGATAACACTTGTTAATAAATACAAAAAAACAGCAAAGCACTTGGTACTTTGCTGTTTTTTTTATAACTTTGCAGTCTCAATCTTATATTGGGATTGTATACCGCAAAATAAAAATAACATTCTAAAAATCAACAATTAAAATGAAAAAAATCACAATGACATTATGCGCAGTAATATGCGCTATTTGTGCAATTTCAGCACAAAACCAAGCTACAGGTGAATTTTTGAATTTATTCACCGAAGACGTACAACCAAAAGCTATCTCTGAAAATGGCGAATGGGCTTGTGGTGCATCTTTGATAGACCAATATTTTACAAACGCTGTTAAATGGAATTTAACAACAGGAGAAACAATCTATCTCCAAGATGACGAAAAAGCACAAAGCGATGCTTATTGTATTAGCAACGATGGTACTTTGGTTGGTGGTGCATACCTCAACGAACCAGCGTATAACCTTAATGGCAAATGGATTGCATTGAAATCTCCATTTCTTGCATTAGAAGGTGGTAATGCTGTAGGTGAAGTAGTTTCTATAACAATCAAAGACGGTGACACAATCTGCTTAGGTTGGTATTATACTCAAACAGAAGCAGTGCTTGCTCGTTGGAAAAATGGCACACCAGATGATGATTTCTCTGACTATGAATACACTAATTCATATCACACAAAAACACGTATCAATGAAAATCAATCTAAATTCCATCAATTGAAAGGTGTATCAAACGACGGTTCATGCATATTGGTGACTTTGGATGGTATCTATGTACCTAGTGCTGGTTCACAAAACTATATCACTACATTCGTTCAAAATGGCGATAAAGTTCAAATCATCGACCGCGAATTTGACGAACGCTACGAAGCTACTTCATTCGTTAATAATGCAATTTTGTCTTCAAATGGTAAATGGGTATGCGGTGATATCATGGCATTTGGTAAAGCAAACACTGACGCTCCTGCACAAACTTACATTGCATTCTTGTATGACGTAGAAAAAGACACATTGATTACTTTCGAAGCACTTCCTTCAGGCAAAATGACTTCTGCTACAGCAGTTGACAACTATGGTAATGTATATTTCAGAAGCGTAAACGGTTCTGACCCACTTTGCAAACCATACATCTACAAAAACAAAGAATACACTGAATTAGAAAATTGCTTGTTGGCTTATAGCGGTATCAGCGCAGAAGCTATTGATGCAATTATTACTGACGAAACTGCAGGCACAGACGAAGATGACCTTGGTCACATTTGGGCTGTATCAGCTGAAGGTAACACTATTCTTGGTGCAGGCGGTGCAACTAAAGGTAATATTTGGTGCGCTAAATTAAGCTGCTCTCCATACAATGTTGACCCTATAGTTGCTATTGAAGATGTAACATATAACAATCTTGCAGCTTATTATGCAAACGGTATGATTACACTTTCAGGAAATGCAGAAAAAATTGATGTATATAGCATTACTGGTGCTAAAGTATTAACTTCTGCTATCGAAAATGCTACTATCAAAGCTGACCTTAACAATGGCATTTATATTGTTAAAATCTATAATGGCAACAACATTGCTACAAGCAAAATCATTGTGAAATAATTTTATTATATAGACCAAAATATAAAACACGAGATGTAATATTGCATCTCGTGTTTTTTTGCTTAATAATACAGATATATGTTCGTTTGTTCAATATAATTCTAATGCGCAGATTCTTTTAGTTTTTTACCTTAAAGTAAAATCTTGCTCTTTGAGGTCACTAAAAACAGTTTACTGACTTACACGGATTTTTATGTTTTTCGTGCTAATAGGAGTTTTATTACTCAACGGATAGCACGTATTTTTTATAGTGAACTGACTTAATATAAATATTTCTGTGCATATATATAAATAAAAAAAGAGACTATATAAATAAAAGAGAGGCGCAACTCATATTTGCGCCTCTCTTATTATGTAAATAACTTTGATTAGTCTTCGCTTTGAGTAGCTTCGTATTCTTTGAGGAGTTTGTCTTGAACATCACCAGGACAAAGTTCGTAAGAAGCAAATTTCATAGAGAATGAAGCACGACCACC
>JAFYMM010000009.1 GCA_017550055.1 Paludibacteraceae bacterium | reverse complement strand
TTTTTACTATATTCGTCACCATCGGTAATATTTTTTTACAGTTAATAATTACGATACAAAGTAAAAACAAACCTCTGCCCTTTTGAGACAGAGGTTGAGAAAAGTTTAATTTGATAAATATCTTTTTCTCTTTAAATTACCCACAACTATCCTCATGGTTCTGAAACGAAACGCTACAACCTCTACTTAAAGTTGGAGTACCCGAATTATTACTACAATTTCCTCCTGTACTATATTCTATCCTTTTAATATCCCCTAAAATGCCCTGCAGTTTTCCAAAATCATCCTTTGCACAGGATTTTACATAATCAATAAATTGGGGGATTAGATTGTTATTTTGCACCAATATTTGACCCCTTCTTTTGTAAACCAAATCATCAAATTCTTTAGGAACAACCAATCGAGAATCAGGGGCAAAATAATAGAATTCGTCACATATTAATACATTTTTTCCACTCATATCTCTCCTAAAATCCCAATCTTTATGATGATTATCATTAATTAGGTGTAGATTTTCATCATATATATTATCACCATAATATTCCTCAAATTCTTCACCACATTTTTGAGCTCTTTTTTGTGGATATTTTGTCCAATAATCTTGCATAGTCATTACTTCTGATATTTTTGCAAGATATATCAATAATTCTCGCCCTTTTTTAGGTTGCACTCCATCTTTTACCGAATAAGCAGCAAAACCAGCTATCCAAACTCCAGGCTTTGATTCATTACTTCTGCGTATTAGAGGCTTACATGTCGCCAAGGTCAACACACCCTTAAAAGGATTTGGTGCAAACTGCTTGTCATGAACTATTCGATAACTCCACATTTTTAATTTTTCGTATTCCATACTAAACTATTTTGGGATCACTTTATATATCGCAAAGATGTATATTATTTATTATTTCAACATTTATTAATTCATGAAATCCTCACACTTTTGATTGACAAAAAGAATCTAATATCATCTGACATTTTTGTTTATTCTTCCCAAACAACATTAAATAAAGAGGATGACAGTATGAATTTTTATAAAATTCGGGATTCAAATATTGACCATTTAATTCTTTTATTACTTTATTAAAAATAGATTCAGCGTTATTTTTAAATATTGGATTTTTACCAAGAGAGCCCCAACCCAAATATACTGGAGGTACCAATTGTGTCAAATCATCTTTTAATGTCTCTGAAAATAAACAATTAGCTTTTTTATTTTTTAATAATGCAATCTCTAAGTTTGGGTCTCGAACATTCATTAAATTAAACACCTGAATAACTCCCTCCAAAGTCTTATCTCCATTTTGTTTATAATAGGCTCTGAATATATTTTCTATTTGCTGCATTGTTTTATCAACACTAAAAGAATACCAATCGCCCTTATCACTAAATTCATTTAATGGTTTTAAGCTCACTTCATCATCAATCTTACTTAATGGCTTTGAACTCCCTGGGTTTTTCATTACGATTGACCCAATAATATTCCATGAATTTCCAATTTGTAACAATGTACGCCAACGATACTCATTTCCTGTTGTATCATCTTTTATATAATGTGCAAAAACTTTCATATCACTCATCATTTCTTATATTAAATATATTTCCCACTCATATTCTCTATTTTGTTTGCTATCTCTTCACGAAATTCCATGGGTGCTAACACCTCTATTGCTTCGCCATGCCAAAGTATTTCTCTTATAAGATCGTCCGAGGGGCGTAACCATAGTTCAACGATACTATAATTTTCGTTTCTTTCCACCTCTTTTTGACTGTGGTGAAGGGGAACTGCGCGAATATAGTTGGCCTGGTATGATGCTACTTTCAATTTCACAGTCTCAACATCAATATCGTTTCCAATATTTACCCCAAAATATTCGCTAAAAAACTCATTGGCATTAAACGATGCTGGCAATTCAAATTTCGCGTCGGTCACCCACAATTCTTGAATACGATCGAGCGCATATATCATTATTTTGTTCTTGTATGGACTTCGGCCGAGCAAATACCAACGCTGACGAAACAACTTTACACAATATGGCTCTACATCAAAATTATTGCTATTATCTCGCCAATAGCTGTGATATGTCATATTTATCACATTGCTATTTTTCATAGCCTCAATTATTTGTGCAAGATATATTTGCCCTGATGGAATTTCTTCAAGCAAGATGCGATCTTTAAGGTGCTGATTATCTACCAATAGGTTGCTGACAGAAATCGTAGCGAGCAGCCAATTGCGAATGTTTCCTTCCTTTAATTCCTCAGCATTGGCGATATAATAATGATAGCCTCCTTTGCGCTCGCACTCTATCACAAGTCCAAACATTTCTTCGACAGCAATACGCCACTTATGGAACGTGCGTAACGGCAAATCCAAGCCTTCGCTCATCTCATTATCGAGCCACCTGAGATTGATTTCTTCGAAGGTAATGCGTCGCGAACGATAGATAGTTTCTACAAGCCACACATATTTGTTAATCAGATTTCTTGCCATAAGTTTATGGATTTAGGATTATATGGCAAAGATAATAAAAATATGTGCAACTTTGAGGCATATCCTGTAAAGTTGCACTTATTTTTCTAATATTTCGGTCTGGATGAGTCGAATAGGAGCCTCTGTGGTTAGAATTTCATGGAGGCGACGATGCCGAAGTTGTGGCCGTCGCTGACGGGGGCGATGGTGAGGTCGTGTTTTTGCGCAAATGGTCGCGTAAAGATGTAGGCACTGCCTGCCCCAATGGCTGCTCCGGCGAGAACATCCCACCAGTCGTGTTTCTTGGCGTAGGT
>JAFYMM010000068.1 GCA_017550055.1 Paludibacteraceae bacterium | reverse complement strand
GCTTATAAGACGACAGGTGCTGTGATTGAGCTTTTGTCTCAAGAACAATTTTATGTCTTGAAGACAAAGAATAAGTGGGAAATTAGTGTTTCTAAAAATATCGATTTCTTAAAATGGGAATTAATATTAAAAATTAATAAATTGGATGATTATGAGAAATTTTATAAAGATGTAAATGATTTTACAATTGAAAATTTTGGGAACGAAATATCTTCTGAATTTATGGAAGTACAGAAGAAAGAATGGGTTACTAAATTTTATACTTTTTTGCGTAATGATGCACCAAAATATTGGAAAATTTCACCCCAAACTCGATCTACTGCTCACGTGTTTCGTCATGCACCAATTATAAAAAATCAAAAGGGAGAATGGGTGCAACCATTTATTAACACAGAAACGCCCAATGTATTTTTACCATTTGAAAATGACGCTAATAATTCTACTGAATATAATTTCATTAATAAAGAGTATTTAGAGGAAGAAATGGCACGTAAGTTTTTCAATGAGTTAGAAATACAACAACCTAATGAATATGATTACATTCGTAATATTGTATTAAAAAAGTATGATAATGAACTAAATGAAACAATTGAAATAGACAACGATGTATTAGCTTTTGATTTTTATTCATTATTATCTTATTATAAAAAAATTATAGATACTAATGAGGAAGATGAATTTATTGAATTATTAAGAGATAATTTATTGTTAGTAGGAACTGATAATATTTTGCATAAGCCTAAAGAGTTATATGTTAAGTCTGACATTTTATCAAAATATTTAAGTGTAGATGCTCTTTATTTTGATGCTTTATTTTATAAACATGCTTTAAAAGAGTTCAAAGAACAATTTGTTAATGAGTTTATTATTAAATTAGGAGTTAAAACAGAACCTATAATATCTAGTCATCATATTTATTATGATTGGTTGCCTCAACATTTTAAAAAAATACTAAATTCTTTTAGTTATTATTGGTTTGAATATGTAGATGATTATAAGTGTCATAGTTTTACTGATGCATATAATAAAAAAAGGATCACTAAAGAAATTTCGATATATCTGTGGAATGAATTTCTTCCTAATAATAAAAATACATTTACTGCAAAAATTAGCACTAGAGAATATCGTAAACGCTATTCAGATTATAAAAAAGTAGACTCAACATTCTTTTATGAACTTAAAACTTTTGAATGGATATATAACAAAAATGGTAATGCAAAAAAAGTGTCAGATATATTTGTTGAAGATTTAGCAGATGAATATAATATTTATAATGGTTTGGTAGAGCTTTTGGGAATAGAAAAGCACACGCAAGATTTGCAGGAAAAATATGGTGTTACGAAAGATGAGCAAGAGACTTTTGAAATAGGTAATAAGTTTAAAGCTTTAATTGGTAAATATTTGTCTATAGAAGAGGCTTTTAATTTGCTTGAAGAAAAAAAAGAAAAAAATAAAAGAGAAAGACAAGAACAAGAATTTGAAGTCATTCAACAAATAACACAGGTTCAACTTGCAGAAGAATTAGAAAAGACAGAACCACAAGATATAAATGAAAAACTTCAGAAAAAGTGGGAAGAAAAAAAGAATAGACCTGTAAATAAGCCTCATTCATCAATCCATCAAAGTGAAGAATTGGTATTTGATAGTAATTCGCAAGGTATTCAATCCTTAGGGAATAATCTTCCTTTTTTTATAGAACCATCTACGATAACTGAAGAAGGAGCAGAAAATGTAATTGATACAGCCAAAGCTGAACAAAAATTAAAATCGAAAGATACTACAGCTCAAGAACAAGCCGAAATTGCGAAAGAACAGGTCGATATTTTAGAATTATTAAACGAAACACCTTGCTATACTTTCAAATGGTTTAAGGTGTTGATGGAACTCATGCATGCAGGAAAGCAAGAGTTTACTCAACGTACGACTCAAATTGATTTTTCTCGTTATGAAATGATTTGTTCTGATAAAATTTTACATCTCACAGAACCAACACGACCTGTACCTTCGTGGATTTGTGATGCTGAAAAAATTTCTATTGTTGCTGTCTTGACAGGTACAACTACTGTAAAACTTGATGGATTGATTATAAAAACCAGTGATAATAGTGTAGATGTTTCGATTGAATTAAACAATAAGATTTTTAATGATTTAAAACAAGCGAAAAAAATTCGTGTTAGTGCAGTTGATAATACGAATATTATTGATTCATTAGAAACTCGTTTCTTACAATTAGATAAAGAGGACGATTTTGATATGAATGAAAATTTACCACAAAATATTTCATTCATTTATGGGCCTCCAGGAACGGGAAAAACTACAGAACTTGTTCGTCAAGTAAGTGAGTTGTTGACTAATGAGCCTAATGCAAAAATACTTGTACTTACGCCAACAAATAAAGCTGCTGATGTTGTTGCGATTAAAATGGCAAATAATGATGTTTGTTATGATGGTTTAGCTAGATATGGAGCAACTGAAAGTTTGTATTTAATTGAAGATATAGGATGTGTTACAAATCGTGATACCACTGATTTAAAGGGTTGGCATAACATTGTTGTTGCAACAGCAGCTAGATATGCGTACGATTTTATTCAACCAGATGATACGGCTATATGTGATTATCCATGGGATTATATTTTCATTGATGAAGCTTCGATGATTGATATCTTAACTATTACGTATATTTTATATAAAGGCGCAAATTCAAAACGTATCATAATATCGGGTGACCCTAAACAAATTCAACCTGTGGCTCAAAATGATATGCCTGCAATCAATATTTACAACATGGTAGGTTTACAAGGATTTGCTGATGCATTGTTTAAATATACGAGATATCCAGTTCAAGGATTAATGACACAGCATAGATCAATATCAATTATTGGACAGGCGGTAAGTAATTTTGCGTATGATGGTCTTGTTGATTCTGATGTTAATAGAGCACCAATGAAACCTTTGAAATTAGATGGTATTGATATAAAGAACGTCAATTTTATAGGTTTTGATGTTATTGAACTTGATGATATTAGGGGCTTAAATTCAATTGCAAATTCAGCATTTAATTTGTATTCTGTTATATTTACATATAATATGATTGAATATACAATTAAACAAATTGAAAAAAATCATTCTAATAAAGAATATTCTATTGGTGTGGTTTGTGCATATAAAGCACAATCTGATGCTATTAAAAATATGCTTGAAAATCGACCTTTAAACACAGATTTTTGTAGCGTTTCATGTGGTACTGTTCATAGTTTTCAAGGTGACGAGTGTGATATAATGTTTATTGTGCTTAATCCTCCTGCTATTTGTACAAAAGGAACTCACGTTAATAATGAAAATATAATTAATGTTGCTATGAGTCGAGCAAGAGATTATTTATTTTTTATTTTGCCTAGTGGACATCAAAAAGGTTTTGATATGAAGAATAGAATAGGTGCTGTTGTTCCTTATACAGATAGAACTATATATAATTCACATGATATAGAAGCTGTAATGTTTAATGGTAATAATAATTTTATTTATGAAAATACTCATGTTACGTGTCATATGCCTATAAATGTTTATTGTGATGAAAGTGCAATATATGAAATACGTATGTCAGATGATGCTCTTGATATAAAGATAAATTTATAAATTTTTCAAGTAATATTTTTATTGTTGACAAAAGTTGTCAAAATGGAGTTGTAACTTTGCAGCGTGAAATTTAAACAGAATGGTTTAACTATTAAATTTTATGCGTTATGAAAAAGTTACAAGAAAGAATGCACTTTGCGAATTTTTATGTTGCTGGTTTTAATTACTATGATGGTTGCATGGTGATTGAGGAACTTAAGGTGGGTAGTAGATTGGAGTTGGTGAGAGATGAGTATAACAAGGTGGATGTGAATGCAATTGCGATTTATTACAATGATTTTAAGTTGGGGTATGTGCCTGCTTGCGAGAATGAAATGTTGGCTAAGTTTTTGGATATGGGTTATGAGGATGTGTTTGAGGTGCGTGTTCAAAGATTGAATAAAGAGGCTAATCCAGCAACTCAAGTTGGTGTGATTGTTTATATTAATAGGAATAAAAAAGTGTAATAATATTTTTGTGTAAAAAGTAGTTTAAATTCTTGTGTAATTCATAAAAAAGTATTACTTTTGTGGCAAAATAACTTTTCTGTTCGACAAAATGGGTGGTGTTTTGACTTTTTTGTTAGATAAAATGAGTAGTATTTTGACTTTTCTATTCTACAGAGGCGCTATTAATTAAGTTTTTTATTTGATAATTATGCAAAGATTAAATACTATTTATCTCCATTTATTGGAGAATGTGTCATTGGATTTTACAAGGTATCTTTATGAGCAAATCAATTGGGATAATCGTCTTATTTTGATTAAGGGATCTAAAGGGGTGGGTAAAACGACAATGATTTTGCAACATATTAAGCGAACTTTTAAGGATCCAACTTTAGCGTATTACGCTTCTGCTGATAATTCGTGGTTTGCAACACATACGATTGTTGATTTAGCGGAGTATCTTGTTTCTCATGGAGTAACACATCTTTTTTTAGATGAAGTGCACAAATATTTAGGTTGGGATAAGCAGATAAAAGAGATTTATGATTCGTTTCCTAAATTGCATGTTGTAGTTACGGGGTCTTCTATGTTGCAAATCAATGAATTTGAGGCTGATTTGTCGCGTAGATGTAGGTCTTATACGTTGCAAGGACTTAGTTTTCGTGAGTATTTAGAATTGGAGCAAATTGCAAAATTACCAGTTTTATCGTTGGATGAATTGTTGCAAAATCATGCCGTTATAGCAGCTCGTATTACTAATCAATTGCCTGTGTTAAAGTATTTTGAAAATTATTTAAGATGTGGATATTATCCTTTTTATAAGGAAGAAGGTGATGGTTTTGCTCAACGATTGGATAACGTTGTGAATACGATTATACAGGTTGAGATGCCTGCAATTGCAAAAGTATCATACGAATTGGTATATAAAACTAAAGTATTATTAGGTGTTTTGTCGGAAATAAATCCATATACACTGAATGTGACAGATTTGGCTTCGAGGTTGGAAGTGTCGCGTGATAGTATATATAAGTTATTGGATTTATTGCAAAAAGCAGGTTTGATTAGACGATTGTATCAAAAGTCTACGGGTATGAAAATATTGCAAAAGCCTGAAAAGATACTTTTTGATAATACTAATTTGATGTATGCGTTATCGCCTAATGTTGATGTTGGAACTTTGAGGGAAACCTTCGTTGCTAGTATGTTGTATTCGCATTTGTTGGCGATGCCAGATTCTGGTGATTTGCAAGTTGATGAAACGTATATTTTCGAAGTTGGTGGTAAGAAGAAAAACTTTGGGCAAATTGCAAATATCCGCAATAGTTATGTTGTTGCTGATGGAATAGATGTTGGAATGTATAATAAAATACCGCTCTGGATTATGGGCTTTTTATATTGATTATGGATCAACCAAAGATTGAAAGGGTGTTGCGCTTGATGCAGTTGATGTCGAGTGCAAGGTATTATACGATTGATGAGTTGGCGGAGCTTTTGGAGACTT
Source organism: Paludibacteraceae bacterium (assembly GCA_017550055.1). Classification (GTDB taxonomy): domain Bacteria; phylum Bacteroidota; class Bacteroidia; order Bacteroidales; family Paludibacteraceae; genus Aphodosoma. The sequence continues at coordinate 3,112 of JAFYMM010000068.1, read as the reverse complement.
CGTCGAGGTCGATTTATCGGTATATTGATACGTTTAAGAATGTGGGGTTGGTGGTTACAAAGAAGAGGGGCGTGCCTCGTTTGGCGAAAATGGATGAGCGTGATGATATTTCGCAGTTGGTGCATTTTACGGAAGAGGAGGCGCATGTGGTGAATAGATTGATTGATGCGCTGGATAATGGGAATGTGCTGAAACAGTCGTTGAGACGTAAGCTGAGAGCGGCGTGCGATTGTGCGTCGGTGGTGGATTGTATCGTGAATGGTAAGGGTGCGAAGAATGTGCATGCTTTGATTGAGGCTATTGAGAGGAAATGTCAGGTGAGATTGGTGGATTATGCGTCGTCGAATTCGGGCGTGGTGAGGGATAGATGGGTGGAGCCGTTTGACTTTACGACGGACTACAACCAGGTGTGGTGCTACGATTTGGAGGGTGAGAAGAATAAGTTGTTTAAGACGACAAGAATTGGTGGGGTGGAGATTTTAGAAGAGGGGTGGATAGCAGAGGAGAAGCATGAGAAGGGGTTTGTGGATATTTTCAGATTTAGCGGTCCGGAGAGGTATAGAGTGAAAATGGAATTGGATGTGAGGGCGAGAAATGTTATGGTGGAGTGTTTTCCGTTGTCGGAACAATATATGACGAAGGTGGAGGACGGGAAGTGGTTGTTGGATACTGAGGTGTGTGGTTTGATGGGGGCGCAGAGTTTTGTGTTGACTACAAGAGAGGGGGCGAGGATTGTGGAGAGTGAGAAGATGGAGTGAGATTGGTTTTTGTTCATGGAATGCACGGGACTCACGGATGTTTTACTTGTTATTTTTAGACAGAATGACATAAGAACATAATTTTTTTTCTTTAGCATAAAGGTCTTGCTTTTGCTTCGCAAAAGCTCGACACTAAAGACAGGTTTTTACTCGCTGCGCTTGTTATTTTCCTTACGGATGTTTTTTATCTTACAGATTATGGACTCGCTTTGCTTGTTTAATAGGCGTAATTTTGATGTTGTTGTTTCACGAGGACAAAATAAAAAGACTACTTTGCAGAGTAGTCTTTTGTTTATTTTTTTGTGTGTTATTTTTTGAGGCGGACCCATTCTTGGTTGCGGCCGAGGATGCCTCGTTTGTCGAGTGAACCACGAAGGATGAGTTTGCCTGTTTGTGGGTCGAGCCACATTTTGGCGTAGTAGGTTTTGCCATTGTTGGGGTCGAGGATGGTGCCGCCTTGGAGTTTTCCGTCGCGCCATTCCATGTTTTGTATGTTGACAATGCCGACGACTGGTTTGTTGCGGAGTTCGCCTTCGCAGGCTTTGCAGATTTTGTTTTCTTCGCCTTTGACGAGGATTTTTTCAATTTGGCCGTAATACTTTCCGTCGGTGCCTCGATAGATGTTGATGATTGAGACTGGAATGTTTTTTTCGTCGTCGATTGTGGTCCAACGACCTACGATTTTTTCAATTTGGCAGTTTGCTATTGTGGCAATGAATAACATTGCAATAATAAAGATTTTTCTCATAAGTTTTATTTTTTAGTTTAGACAGAATGACATAAAGACATAATTTTTTTTTTGACATAAAGGTCTTACTTTTGCTTCGCAAAATTTCGACATTAAAGACAGACCATTAATGTACAATCTTATAGTATTTAATTTTATCGATAAAGGCTTAAAGTCCTTCGGTTTTTAATCCTCAATTCTCCATTCTCAATTATTCTACGTAGAGGACGAGGCCTTTGAGGTATTCGCCTTCGGGGTGGTAGATGTTGACGGGGTGGTCGGTTGGTTGTGTGAGTTGATGCAAGATGCGCACAGAACGACCACTTTGGGCGGCGGCAGTGAAGACAGCGAGGCGGAATTGCTCTTTGCTTACGGCTTGCGAACATGAGAAGGTGAAGAGGATGCCACCTGGACGGATTTGTTCGAAAGCGAGGGCATTGAGGCGTGTGTAGCCACGAAGGGCATTGCGGAGTGCATCGCGGTGCTTAGCAAATGCTGGTGGGTCGAGAATGATGAGGTCGTATTTGTCCTTGATGTCATCGAGATACTTGAAGGCATCGACAGCGTAGGCTTCGTGGCGAGGGTCGCCAGGGAAGTTGAGTTCGATGTTTTTATTAGTCAATTCGATGGCCTTAGCAGAGCTATCGACAGAGTGGACAAGATTGGCACCACCACGCATGGCATAGAACGAGAAGCCACCAGTGTAGCAGAACATATTGAGCACGTTGCGACCACGGGCATAATGCTCGAGAAGCGAGCGATTGTCGCGTTGGTCGACGAAGAAGCCGGTTTTTTGTCCATCGAGCCAGTTGGCATGGAACTTGAGTCCGTTTTCGAGAGCGATGGTTTCGGTTTTGTCGCCAATGAGGTAGCCATCGACAGGTTTTACTGGAGCCTTGAATGGCATAGTGCCTTCGGATTTGTAATATACGTTGTGGACAGCAGGGATGATTTCGACAAGGAGTTCGGCAATGATGTCTTTGGCATAGTGCATACCGACAGAGTGGGCTTGAACGACGGCTGTGTCGCCATAGACGTCGATGACGAGGCCAGGGAGATTGTCGCCCTCGCCATGCACGAGGCGGTAGGCATTGGTGGTGTCGGAATTGGCAAGACGGAGCGCGAGGCGCATGTCGTAGGCAGCCTGTAGGCGTTCGTGCCAGAAAGAGCGGTCGATAGGGCGGTCGGTGAATGAGAGAATGCGGACCATGATGCTACCGACTTGGTAGTGGCCTATGGCAAGGAACTCTTGGTTGGCACTGATGACGCGCACGAGGTCGCCTTCTTGTGGATTGCCTGTTATCTTGGCGATTGCACCGGAGAAAATCCATGGGTGGAATCGGAGTATGTTTTCTTCGCGTTTGGGTTTGAGTTGGATTGTTACCATTGTTTAGTGTATAGTGATTAGAGTTTAGTGTATAGTGAAATTTTCAATTCTTAACTTTTTATTGCCAAAGATTCAAAGACATTTGGTTCAATTTTATTCACTTTGTTCATGAATTTTGTTATGTTTGGCATAATTCAAGTATGTTTAGGTCTTCCTCTTATTTATCGCAAAATTTTAATTTATAGTATATGTCGCGACATGCCCATGCGTCGATGGCGGCATATTGTTGTTGAGCAGGTG
>JAFYMM010000067.1 GCA_017550055.1 Paludibacteraceae bacterium | reverse complement strand
TACTTAGACGATGACAAAGATGGTGTACATAACTGCATCGACCAATGCCCTGATACACCAGAAAATACACCTGTCAACCAAGATGGTTGTCCATTAGATTCAATCGACGAAGAAACAAGCAACGACTCAAACGAGTCTGCCGAAGCTAATGACCAAAATCTATAAGCTATTTTCCAGTATCTAGAAAAAAAACAATAACTATCAATAAATAAAATTTATCATGAAACTAAAATTTATTTCTATGATTGCAATTGTGGCAACACTCATGTCTGCTTGCTGCAATAAACCAAAAACCTACAACTCTGTAGACGAATATCCAGAGTATAAAGGCAATGATTTAGGTGTAACTTATTCCCCAGAAAAATCATTCTTCCGCGTATGGTCTCCTGCAGCTCAAGAGGTGCGTCTCAACATCTATGAAGATGCCCTAGAGGGTGCTCCTACTCAAGTATTCGATATGAAATACGACGTAGATGGCACTTGGACTTACACAGTCAAAGAAGACCTCATTGGCAAATTCTACACTTTCCAAATCAAACAAAACGACCAATGGCTCGAACCTACTCCTGGTATTTGGGCTAAAGCCGTAGGTGTTAATGGTGTTCGTGGTGCTATCATCGATTGGAACACTACAAACCCTGAAGGATGGGAAAACGATGTACGCCCTGAAATGAAATCTTTCACTGATGCTATCATTTATGAAGTTCACATGCGCGACTACACAATCCACGCATCTTCAGGTAGCTCATATCCTGGCAAATTCCTCGGCCTCAGCGAAGCTGGCACTAAAACTATCGATGGCTTAACGTCTGGTATCGACCACTTGAAAGAACTTGGCATCACTCACGTTCAAATTCTCCCAAGCTACGACTATGGCTCAATCGACGAGACTCGCCTTGCCGACAACAAATACAACTGGGGCTATGACCCTAAAAACTACAATGTTCCAGAAGGTGGCTATGCTACAGACCCTTATTCTCCAGCATCTCGTATTCTCGAACTCAAAACTATGATTCAACAACTCCACGCTGCTGGCATCCGCGTGATTATGGACGTTGTATATAACCACACTTTCGTAGGCGACAATTCTCACCTCAACCTCCAAGCTCCTGGTTATTTCTATCGCATGAACGAAGACGGCTCGTGGGGCAATGGTTCTGGTTGTGGCAACGAAACTGCCTCTGAACGCGCTATGATGCGTCGTTTCATGGTTGAGTCTATCAAATATTGGGTTGAAGAATACCACATGGACGGTTTCCGTTTCGACTTGATGGGTATCCACGACATCGAAACTATGAACCAAATCCGCGCTGCTGTTGATGCTATCGACCCTACTATCTCTATCCACGGCGAAGGCTGGGCTGCTGGTGGTTGCGGTATTCCTGAAGAACTCCGCGCAGTGAAAAACAATGCTCACCAATTTGCTCCTGTAGGCGTATTTAGCGACGACATCCGCGATGGTCTCCGTGGTAAATGGACCGATGGTAACAAAGGTGGATTCGTGTCTGGTCGTGGTCTTGACGAATCAATCAAATTTGGTGTTGTAGGTGCTACTGCTCACCCACAAATCGACCTCACACAAGTGGCTCATACCAACGTTGCTTACGCCACTTCTCCTGCTCAAGTCATCAACTACATGTCTTGTCACGACGACCCATGCGTGGTTGACAAACTCAAAGCAATCCACCCTGAAGCTACAATCGAAGAAATCATCCGTATGGACCTCCTCGGACAAACAATCGTATTCACAGCACAAGGCGTACCATTTATCTATGCTGGCGAGGAACTCCTTCGCGACAAAAAAGGCGTTCACAACACATACCAATCGCCTGACTCAATCAACCAAATCGATTGGACTAACAAAGTGAAATATGCCGAAGTTTACGACTACTACCGCAATCTCATAGCTCTTCGCAAAGCTCACCCTGCGTTCCGCATGAGCGATGCCGCACAAGTGGCCGAAGCAATCCAATTCGTTGAAACTCCTGCTAATGTAGTTGCCTACACACTCAATGGCGCACTTACTAACGACTCATGGAACCAAATTTTCGTCATCTACAATGGCAACACAACCGATGTCGAAATCTCTCTTCCTGAAGGCACTTGGACTGCTGCATGCTACAATGCAAAAATTAACGAAAACGGCTTGGGTAACTTTACAGAAAAAATCAACGTACCTTACACCTCTGCCGTAATTCTCTACCGCAAATAATTTTGCGATAAGCGGAGCGAAGTTTACTTCAATCGCCGAGCAAAGCAAAAACTTATATAAAAAAATGCTGTGTCAAACCCAAATTTGACACAGCATTTTTTGTTTATTGGGAAAAAAATACACAATGTGAGTGTGTGTTTTTTTTGACTGTTTTCTTGCTTGCAGTTTGCTTGCACCTTGCTTGAGGGTAAGACACGAGAATACACACTCTCATTGTGTATTCGCTCAGCAATAGCCACTATAGCCTAAAAATATTATAATAACCTCCTTTAATGCCCAAAACACTAATAAAAAAACTATAAATATATCCCAAAAAACTTGTAAATTCACAAAAAAAAGCGTATCTTTGCATGTAATTTGCGCTTAAAGTCGCAATGTCTATATACATCACTCTCTTTATTATAACTATACAAAACTATAGTTAATACAATGGCAAAAAAGAAAGTAAAATTACAATTCAATCCCGAAACTCTTTCATTTGAACGTGTCGAAACATCAATTGGAAAAACACTTAAGAGACTGACTTTGCACCTGTTTTCGAGTGCATTCATCGGTTTCCTATTCTTCATCGTTTTCACTATCATAATCGACTCGCCCGACGAAAAACGACTAAAAGCCGAAAACGAACGAATGGAAATACAATACGAACTACTCAATCGCCGATTGGAGCAAATGAACGATGTGTTGGCTGACATCAAACAACGCGACAATAACCTATACCGAGTAATATTCCAAGCCGACTCCATCCCCGACAATGTTCGCCATAGCACATCCCTCAACAACCATCGCTATGAAGAACTTGCAAAAATGAATACTGCGGCTATTTTGATTGAAACTACACGCAAAACCGACGATATAAGCAAACAACTCTATATCCAATCAAAATCATACGACGACCTGATGCTCCTCGTAAAAAGCAACGAACAAAAACTCAAACAAATACCTGCCATTCAGCCTATTCTAAACAAAGACCTTACACGCATCGCTTCTGGTTTTGGCTATCGAGTTGACCCTGTGTATCGCACTCGCAAGTTCCACCAAGGAATGGACTTCACCGCCCCTACTGGCACCGACATCTACGCCACAGGCAATGGTGTTGTGGAATTTGTCGGTTGGAAACAAGGCTATGGCAACACCGTCATAATCGACCACGGATTTGAATACAAAACACTTTATGCCCACATGCATAAAATCAAAGTGAAAAAAGGACAAAAACTCACTCGTGCCGAAATAATTGGCACAGTTGGCAACACTGGCAAAAGTACAGGTCCTCACCTTCACTACGAAGTAGAATACAAAGGACAGAACGTTGACCCTCTCAACTACTACTTCCTCGACTTATCACCCGAAGAATACGACCGCATGATACAACTTGCCACTAATGCCGGCAATGTAATGGACTAAAAAAACACTATACTCTATACTAACATATGATTGACTACCATAACCTAACACCCGAACAAGAAGAAGAGATGATTCAATCCGAATTCAGAGCTCTTCTACGCGACTATGCCGCAACTGCACACAAGCAAAAAGTCGAAATCATCACAAAGGCCTTCGAATTTGCCAACAAAGCTCATGGTGGGGTGAAACGCCGTTCTGGCGAACCTTACATCATGCACCCGCTTGCTGTTGCTCGCATCGTTGTAAACGAAATAGGTTTAGGTTCCACTTCTATATGTGCTGCCCTACTCCACGATGTTGTCGAAGACACCGACTACACAGTCGAAGATATTGCCAACGAATTCAACCCTAAAATCGCTTCTATCGTTGCTGGTCTCACTAAAATATCTGGTGGTATATTCGGAGAAGGCGCATCGGCTCAAGCCGAAAATTTCCGCAAACTCATCCTCACTATCCCCGAAGATGTTCGCGTAATCCTAATCAAAATGGCTGACCGTCTGCACAATATGCGCACTCTCGGCTCAATGCCTCCTGCCAAACAACTCAAAATCACTGGCGAAACTCAATATATATACGCTCCTTTAGCTCAACGACTTGGCTTCTTCCTAATCAAAACTGAATTAGAAAATCTCAGTTTCAAATACGAACAACCAAGCATCTACGCCAAGCTCGAACGCCAAATAATGCAGGCTACCCCAATGCTTGAAGATGCCTTCCGCATTTTCATTCAGCCTATTACCAAAATACTAGACTCTTATGGCTATGACTACGAAATTATAAAACGTATAAAATCGCCATATAGCGTATTCAAAAAGATGCAAACCAAGCATATCACTTTTGAAGAAGTATATGATTTATTGGCTATTCGCATCATTCTCAAACCAAAACCAAACGAAAACGAAAAGGCTAATTGCTGGGTAACTTATTCAGCCATTACTAGCATCTATACCCCTCACCCCGACCGCACTCGCGACTGGATCAACACGCCTAAATCTAATGGCTACGAGGCTCTCCACGTCACAGTTATGGGTCCTGGTGGCAATTGGATTGAGGTTCAAATCCGCAGTCAACGTATGAACGACATTGCCGAAAAAGGTCTTGCAGCTCACTGGAAATACAAAACTGGCGAACAAGAAGAGTCCGACCTCGACAAATGGTTCAAATCCATCAAAGAAATGCTCGATACTAGCGACTTTACCAATGCTGTCGAGTTTATGGATACGTTCAAACTCAATCTATATTCAACCGAAATTTTTGTCTTTACTCCGAAAGGCGACATTCGCAAAATGCCTGCTAAGGCTACAGCTCTCGACTTTGCCTTCCATCTCCACTCCGACATTGGCTCTCACTGCATTGGCGCAAAAGTCGATCATCGCCTTGTCCCTGTTAGCTACGAGCTACAAAGTGGCGACCAAATAGAAATTCTTACATCTAAAAGCCAAAAACCTCAAATGGAATGGCTCGATTTCTGTACTACGGGTAAAGCCAAAGCTCAACTACGCACTATTCTCAAAAAAGAGCTAAAAGCTATTGTCAAAAAAGGACAAGACACTATAGAACAGATAATAAACTCAGTCGGTCAACCGGTCAACAATCAAACCCTACAAGTCGTACTCGACCACTTCAAAATCACCGACGTCAACAACCTCTATTCTGCAATCGGCAAGGGCAAAATAGACACTTCTGTCATACCATCTCTCTTCTTAAACAAAACAAAAAACAAATGGATGCGAATTTGGAAACTCCAATTCGGAAGCGACGACAAAAAAGAAGAGACTACACCTCAACCTGCACAACACAACCCTAAAAAGACCCTACACATCACCGATGCCGATGTTGGCTCTGGCTACAAAATTGCCGATTGCTGTCAACCTATTCCGGGCGACAATGTGCTTGGTTTCATCGAAACTGGTGGCGATGTCATAGTTCACAAATGCGATTGTCCTGTGGCCCAAAAGCTTCAAGCTAGCTATGGCAATCGTATCTTGTCTGCCAAATGGGAAACTCAAAAAGTGCTCTCATTCCTCACTACTATCGAGATTTCGGGTGTTGACCAAACCGGACTACTAAAACAAATCGTACAAGTCATCAGCGACGACTATGCCATCAATATCAAAAACATAAATATCGACACCACCGATGGCGTATTCCTCGGAACTCTCGACATCTACGTTTATAGTGCCGACGACATCAACAATTTATGCAAAAACCTACTAAAAATCAAAGCCCTAAAATCAGTAAAACGCATAAAATAAATCAATAAAATATGAAAAAATTATTATTCACACTACTGACTATCACAACACTAATACTCAGTGCGTGCAAAGACAACGACAAAAAAACAGTATATCTACCATCAATCTCAGGTGCTGCCTACGAGGTGCTTCTCGTCATCGACGATAGCCTCTATCGCACTCCTGCAGGCGAAGCTATGTACTACGTACTAAATGCTCCGACCCCAATCCTACCGCAACCAGAACCTATGTTCAAAATGTCAAAAGTAGCTCCAAACCACTTCGACAATCTCTTGAAAGCTACTCGCAACATCGTGTTCGTGGATGTTAATCCAAACAAATACACTCAAGCCAAAATCAATCTATCACGCAATCGTTGGGCCAACACACAAGCCCTTGCCAACGTAGTCGCTCCCGACGAAGAATCACTCAAAACTCTCTTAGAAACAAGTGGTTCTACTATCTCCGACTATTTCATCATGGCTGAACGCGAACGTATGATTGACTTCTACCAAAGCAACATCAATGCCGAGGCTCTCCGCCGTGTATATCAACAATTTGGCAGCAAAATCGCAGTGCCTACCTCAATGAACAAATACGAGAAAAAAGACAATTTCCTTTGGATTACAAACGGCAGTGCCCTAATCCGCCAAGACATCGTAATATACACCACACCATACAAATCAATCGACGATCTAACCCACGAATCCATCATGGCTCGTCGCGATTCTGTAATGAAAGCCAACATGCCAGGGGGTGTCGAAGGCTCTTATATGGGCACCGAATATCGCTATCTCCCTCCTGTAACCAATTTCGTAACTCACAACAATGCTTGGTGTGCCGAAACTCGTGGACTCTGGAAAATGAAAAATGGCGAACACATGGGAGGTCCTTTCGTTTCGCTCACTCGCGTCGACGAAATGAATATGCAAATCATCACAATCGAAGGTTTCGTCTTTGCGCCTAAATACGACAAACGCAACCCTCTTCGCCAACTCGAAGCCATGATCTACTCTCTCCGACTTCCTCACGAAGTCAACGAGGTTGTCATCACAGCAAAGAAAACAAACCAATAAATATCAAAAATCACAAATTTCTACACCCTTACCTCTCCATACCTTCAAGCATACTGCAAGCAAGAAAACCGTCATTTTATATAAAACAAAAGAAATTCATTTATTTTGCTGAGTATTAGTCAATTCACGCCCCGAAGGAGAATAAACCGCACACAAAAACAACCATGTCAAAAATAACAAAAATATAAAATATAAATATGGAAAAAAAACTTAAAATAGGTATCACACAAGGCGACATCAACGGCATCGGCTACGAAGTAATCCTCAAAGCCCTCACCGACCAACACATTCTCGAACAATGCACGCCTATCATCTACGGCTCTGCCAAAGCTGCAAGCTATCATAAAAAATCTCTCGGCATCGATTCTTACACAATCAGCGTAGCTCGCTCTGCCGACGATGTTAATCCTCACAAAATCAGCATTGTCAACACTTCTGCCGACGAACCAAAAGTCGAACTCGGACAACCAACTCCCGAAGCTGGCAAATCTGCTCTCGAAGCCCTCGAAGCAGCAACAGCCGACCTCCTCGCTGGCAAAATCGACGCCATCGTCACTGCGCCTATCAACAAAGCGACTATCCAAAGCGAAACTTTCAAATTCCCAGGCCACACCGAATATCTCGAAAATCGCGCTGGTTCTGAATCTCTTATGATACTTGCAAGCGACCGTCTTCGCGTAGCTTTGGTTACCACCCACATGCCTATCACTAAAGTCTCTCAAGCTATCAACAAAGAGACTATTCTCCAAAAACTCCGTCTCCTCAACAAATCTCTAAAAGAGGACTTTAGCATCATACGCCCACGCATTGCCGTGCTCGGCCTCAATCCTCATGCTGGCGACAACGGACTCCTTGGCACTGAAGAACTCGAAATTATCAAACCTGCTATCGAAGAAGCTATTGCCGAAGGCATAGTATGCGTAGGACCTCTCGCTGCCGACGGACTATTCGGCTCTGGCAAATTCCAACACTACGATGCTGTGCTTGCTATGTACCACGACCAAGGCCTCGCTCCATTCAAAGCCCTCACTACCGAAAAAGGCGTGAATATCACAGCTGGTCTCAAATTCGTACGCACATCTCCAGCTCATGGCACTGGCTACGACATTTCAGGTAAAAACATTGCCAACGAACTCTCTATGCGCGAGGCTATCTACGAAGCAATCCACATCGTTCGCAATCGCGAAACTTACAAACAAATACACGCCAATCCGCTACCATTCCCTAAACAAGAAGAGCGCAAACCTCGCGAAATCAAACTTTTCGACCCAGTAGCCCACGACGCACAAAAAGCCTACGAAGCGCAACAAGCTAAACAACAACAAAATCAACCACAACAACCAACTGAATAAAAAATGCAAAAAGTCATTGACTATATCATACAATTCCTAATCCGTGACGAGCATAAAGCCCACCACGTAGGCTATTGTAGCGATAAAACTCAATGGTCAAAATACAAAGTCGTAATTGTTCCGTCAAACTTCTTCAACGACAACATCTACGGCACACCACAAAGTATGCCTTCTTTCCCTCTTCAAGAGATTGAAGGCATACCTTTTTTGTATGGCTCACCTCTCATCGAAAAAATCAACGACACAATCATCTGCCATGCCGACATCGTTGCAAGCACCTACTTCCTCATATCTCGCTACGAAGAATACATCCACCCAAACTCAAATCGCGACTCTCACGGCAGATACATAGGCAAACTATCTATCCCGGCACAAGCCAACTTCATACACCGCCCTATCGTAGAAGAATACAGCGAATTTCTTAGAAAACTATTGCAACAAAACAACACATCACTTCTACCTATTCCTCAAAAAATCAATCACATATACCTAACCCACGACATCGACTCTATAACCAATTATCGCCGTTTAAGAGGATGTCTTGGAGGCATATACCGCTCAATATTCAAACGCACAGAATCCATATCTACAATATTCAAATCCCTCATCAACATCAACAACGACCCAGCCTACACTTTCCCTTGGATTCTCCGCCAAGACAACCAACTGCCACAAGCAACTCAAATCTATTTTGTCAAAGCTACACGACAAGCCTCAGGTTTCGACCGACCTGCATACAATTTAGTGGGCAAAAACTTTACCCACCTCAAAAAAGAGATATTAACCTCATCTCCCAAAGCAATATTCGGGCTACATGCAAGCTATAAAAGTGGCAATATTCCCGACATCATAAGCGATGAACGAAAAATCCTACAATACGCAATTGAAAACCAACAAATAACAACCTCTCGTCATCACTATCTACGCTCGCTCCAGCCCACCGACATGGAATCCCTAATAGATGCACGAATCGCTGATGACTATACTATGGGCTATGCCGACATAGCAGGTTTCCGACTCGGCACATGCCGTGCAGTTCGCTTCATCAATCCCGCCACTCGCAAACTTACATCACTAACCCTACATCCTCTCACCATAATGGATTGCTCGCTCAGCGAACCTCACTACATGAACCTCGATTACCAACAAGCACTCGCATACTCCCAAACCCTAATCAACGCAACCAAACAACACAACGGCGATCTATGCCTCCTTTGGCACAACACTCGCTTTACTAACGACAACTATCACAGCCAACTATACTCTCAAATCATCAAATTTCTATGCCTCTAACAAAAATACTTATAATAACCGATGCTGTTACCAAACCCTTATATACACCGAGGGTCCGTAACCTCTATCATTATTTTTCTCAAAAAGGCATTGAAATAGATTGGTTTACTGAACAATACGAAACTATTCCCTCTGATTTCAACATAAAAATACACCAAATACCATTCTACAAACACAAAGGCATATTGAGCAAAATAGAATGGACAATAAAAAATATTCTAAATATTTTATTTGACTACAAAAACAACTATTTCGCAAAAAAATTCCTAACTGCTACCCAAAACACCAAATACGACTTAGTTTTTTGCAGTACATTCCACACATTTGGCTTAAAAGCAGCTCTCAAAATAGCTCAAAAACAAAACATACCTCTACACATAGACCTACGCGACATAGCCGAACAATGCGACACCAACGAATACAACAATTCCAAAATCGCACTTGGCTTCATCAGCAAAACATACCGCAACATAAACATATCTCGCCGAAATAAAATATTAAAACAAGCTCATAGCATCACTACCGTATCACCGTGGCATGTCAACTTCTTAAAACAAATAAATCCTAATACACACCTAATCTACAACGGGTACGACACTACACTATTCCAACCTCAGACCATAAAATCAGACTATTTCGACATAATCTATACAGGCAAATGGTATGGCTCAACCCTACAAGACCCTACCCTACTATTTCAAGCATTAGCCGAAATAAACAATCCACAAATACGCCTTATTTGGTACACTAATACAGATGTCCACACTCAAATAAGCAACCTTGCTAAACAGCATAATCTAACCACACCTCTAATAATAAATAGTTACGTTCCTAACAACGAAATACCTCGCCTCCTAAACCAAAGTTCAATCATTCTTGTCCTTACCAACAAAGGCAATAGAGGCATAATGACTACAAAATTCTTCGAAGCCATAGGCGTAGAAAAACCTATACTTTGTGTTCGTAGCGATGAGGAATGCCTAGCTCAAACAATCAAAGAAACCAATGCTGGATTAGCCGCCACAACAGTAGAAGAAGTCAAACAATTCATTCTACACCACTATCAACAATGGCAACAAAACGGCTACACTCACATAAATATAACTAATAAAGAACAATTCTCTCGCCAACGACAAGCTCAACAATTCGAAGAAATATTCAAACAAACAATATAATGCTCTCAATATTGATTCCAACATATAACTATGACTGCTACGATTTAGTCAAAGAACTACATCGTCAAGCCCTCGAATGCAATATTGAATTCGAAATCATTGTTGCCGACGATTGTTCCACTACGAAACTATCAAAATTACAACTAATCACCGAATTGTCTAATTGCCACCTAATCAAACCTCAACAAAACCTTGGTCGCGCCAAAATAAGAAATTTCTTAGCAGACCAATCGCAATACAACCATCTTCTATTCCTCGATAGCGACTCCTTCCCTGCCAATGATAATTTTCTAAAAAAATATATCGAACTTATACCACAAAATACCACTATCTTAGGTGGCAGAATCTACAACGAGGCACAAGACAAACATCACACACTACTAACTAAATATGGCATAACCAAAGAAAGAAACAAAGATATTCAAACCAAGTCAAAATCGCCATTCACATCGCCAAACTTTCTTATTCCTAAAAATATCTTTAACCAAATACGATTCAATGAAAATATAAAGGGCTATGGACACGAAGATACTATTTTCGGCATAGAACTATCTCGCAAAAATATCCCATACTATCGTTTCGACAACCCAATTATACACCTACAGATAGAAGATAATCAAACCTTTATACAAAAAACAAAAGAATCTATCTCAAACCTATACAATATATACACAACAAAACAATATCCCGAATTAGAAACACTATCTCCCGTACTAAAACTATATCTAAAACTAAAAAAACTTCACTGCACACCTCTTTTTGCTAAAATATATCTCAAATATTCAAATACTTTAATCAGATATTGCGACAACGAAAATCCCAATTTAGCAGTATTTTCATTGTACAAACTATGCTACTTGTGCCATATATCAACCAAATTATGACAAAGTGGCACAATTAAGCACCAATTATACTATTGGCACAAAATATGATAATACAAAAGAGACGCCACTCTGCGTCTCTTTCAATTTATACAAATAATAACTTTTAAAATTTATAAATCATGAACATCAAACCATTAGCAGACCGCGTACTTATTCTTCCTGCAGCGGTCGAAGAAAAAACAATCGGAGGTATCATAATCCCAGATTCAGCAAAAGAAAAACCTCTAAGAGGCGAAGTTATTGCTGTTGGTAATGGCACTAAAGACGAAGAAATGATTCTCAAAGCTGGCGACCAAGTCCTTTATGGCAAATATGCAGGTACTGAACTTGACCTCGACGGCACTAAATATCTCATCATGCGTCAATCTGACGTTCTCGCAATAATTTAATGATTAATGAGTAACTAATAGTTATTAACGAAACGATATTTGTTACAAGGTTAAAACTGAAACAACTCTTAAAATCATTAATAACTAATCACTAACAACTAATAACTATTCAAACATGGCTAAAGTAATTTCATTCAATATGGACGCTCGCGACCAACTCAAAAAAGGTGTTGACGAGCTTGCAAACGCAGTAAAAGTAACTCTCGGACCTAAAGGTCGCAACGTGATTATCGAGAAAAAATATGGAGCACCTCACATCACTAAAGACGGTGTTTCTGTTGCTAAAGAAATCGAACTCGAAGATTCTATACAAAACCTTGGTGCTCAACTCGTGAAAGAGGTAGCATCTAAAACTGGCGACGATGCAGGTGATGGTACTACAACAGCTACTGTACTCGCTCAAGCTATCGTTGGTGTTGGTCTCAAAAACGTAACTGCGGGTGCTAACCCTATGGACCTCAAACGCGGTATCGACAAAGCAGTTGCTAAAGTAGTAGAAAGCATCAAAGCTCAAGCTCAAGAAGTTGGCGATAACTACGACAAAATAGAGCAAGTTGCTACTATCTCAGCCAACAACGACGCTGTTATCGGCAAACTCATTGCTGATGCTATGAAGAAAGTTTCTAAAGATGGTGTTATCACTATCGAAGAAGCTAAAGGCACTGACACTACAATCGAGGTTGTTGAAGGTATGCAATTCGACCGTGGCTACATCTCTCCTTATTTTGTAACTAATACAGAGAAGATGGAAGTAGAGATGGAAAAACCATTCATCCTCATCCACGACAAAAAAATCTCTAACCTCAAAGAGTTGCTCCCTGTTCTCGAACCAGCAGTACAATCAGGTCGTCCTCTTCTTATTATTGCCGAAGATGTTGATTCTGAAGCACTCACAACTCTTGTTGTCAACCGTCTCCGCGCTCAACTCAAAATCTGTGCTGTCAAAGCACCAGGCTTTGGCGACCGTCGCAAAGAGATGCTCGAAGACATCGCAGTTCTCACTGGAGGTATCGTTATCTCAGAAGAAAAAGGCATCAAACTCGAAAGCGCAACTATCGAAATGCTTGGTACAGCCGAACGCATTACAGTTAGCAAAGACAATACAGTCATCGTAAATGGCGCAGGTGCAAGAGAAAATATCATGGCTCGCGTAGCTCAAATCAAATCACAAATCGCAGCTACTTCTTCTGACTACGACCGCGAAAAACTTCAAGAACGCCTTGCTAAACTCGCTGGTGGTGTAGCAGTTCTCTACGTAGGTGCAGCGTCTGAAGTTGAAATGAAAGAGAAAAAAGACCGCGTAGATGATGCTCTCAGCGCAACTCGTGCTGCTATCGAAGAAGGTATCGTGCCTGGCGGTGGTGTAACTTATATCCGTGCTATCTCAGCTCTCGAAGGACTCAAAGGCGAATGCGACGACGAACAAACAGGTAT